>CAIKZJ010000048.1 GCA_903831845.1 uncultured Ignavibacteriota bacterium | reverse complement strand
GAAAATATCACAGGTTAGGGAGGAAGCGATTAAGGACAACGCGAAGCATTACGCGGGGCTGTTCATGAACGACCCGGCACTTTCGAAATTGAGGGAAGCGTATTCAATTCCCGAGAATTCGGTAAAGGACGCGGACAGGATGGATAAGATGAACGATTTCTTCTTCTGGATTTCCTGGTCGTGCGTAACCGAAAGACCGAACGCGCATATTTCTTACACGAACAACTGGCCGCCCGACGAGACGGTCGGCAACATACCGGACGCTTCGCTTATAATATGGACGGGTTTCAGCGTGATAATGCTGATAGCGGGTATCGGAATACTCGGTTATTATTATGCGAAGAACGGCAGCGACGAGCCGCTTGCGGTAACGCTGCCGAAAAACGATCCGCTTTCCGGTCTGCTGCCTACGCCGTCAATGCTGGCGACAAACAAATATTTCTGGGTTGTGTGCGGGCTGATTATTCTTCAGGTGATTATGGGAATAGTAACGGCGCACTTCGGCGTTGAAGGAAACAGTTTCTACGGACTTTCGTTAAGCAATATTCTACCGTATTCGATATCGAGAACGTGGCACGTTCAGCTGGCGATTTTCTGGATTGCGACATCCTGGCTGGCGACGGGATTGTACATTGCTCCGGCGGTTTCGGGATATGAACCGAAATTCCAGAGAGCGGGCGTGAATTTCCTTTTCGTCGCGCTGCTTATAATCGTTGTCGGTTCGCTTATCGGACAGTGGATGGGCGTCATGCAGAAGTTAGGACTGGCTCAGAATTTCTGGCTCGGTCATCAGGGTTATGAATATGTCGACCTTGGAAGGTTCTGGCAGTTGTTCCTGTTTACGGGTTTAGTAATATGGCTGATACTTTTATTAAGAGCGTTAATGCCTGTGCTGAAGAAGCCGGGTGAGAACAAGACGCTTCTAATAATGTTTGTAATATCCTCAATCGCCATAGCGGCGTTTTACGGCGCGGGCTTGATGTGGGGAAGACAGACTCACCTTTCTATCGCGGAATACTGGCGCTGGTGGGTTGTACATTTATGGGTGGAAGGATTCTTCGAAGTGTTCGCTACGGTTGTAATCGCGTTCCTTTTTTCGAGGATGGGGCTGTTGAGACTGAAAACCGCGTCATACTCCGTACTTTCATCGACGATAATTTTTCTTACAGGGGGGATAATCGGAACGTTCCATCATCTTTACTTTACAGGCACGACACCCGCGATAATCGCTCTGGGCGCGACTTTCAGCGCTCTTGAAGTGGTGCCGCTCGTGTTCATGGGATTTGAAGTGTTCCATAATCTGAAAATAAGCCGTTCGACAGAATGGATTAAGGCGTACAGGTGGCCTATATACTGTTTCATGTCGGTGGCGTTCTGGAATCTTGTCGGCGCGGGAATATTCGGATTCTTAATCAATCCTCCGATCGCATTGTACTACATGCAGGGACTTAACACTACGCCCGTGCACGGACACACCGCGTTATTCGGTGTTTACGGAATGCTGGGAATAGGGCTTATGCTTTTCGTGCTGAAGAGTCTGATGGTAAAGTACGTATGGAAAGACGGAGTAATAAGGTTCGCGTTCTGGTCGATAAACATCGGACTTCTGCTGATGGTATTAATCAGCATTCTACCAGTCGGATTATTCCAGACATTCGCCAGTGTGAAGTACGGAATGTGGTTTGCTCGTTCCGCGGAATTCATGCAGGACCCGACTTTGAACACATTCAGATGGCTCAGAGTAATTGGCGACACGATATTCGCTGCGGGAACGCTTGCGCTAGGCTGGTTCGTGATTGGGCTTAAGACGGGCTGGTCGGTCGACAAAACAAAAAGTGACGTAGAAAATTAATTTATAAATTTTAACACAATAAAAATGGAATACACAAAAAACAACACATTATCGGAAATTGTAAGAGACGATTTCAGGGCATCGAGAGTATTTGAAAAGCACGGACTTGATTTCTGCTGCAACGGAAAGCGCCCGCTGGGAGAAGCATGCAACGAAAAAGGTCTGGACGCGGATCTGATTATAAATGAAATTAATTCGGAGAAAAGCGGCACGGAAAGGCCTGCGGAAGATTTCGTGAATATGGACCTTGATAAACTCGTTGAATATATAATCGACAGGCATCACGAATACGTAAAGAAAGCGCTGCCGCTTCTGAACACTTTTTCGAACAAGGTGCTGAACGCGCACGGAAAAAACCATCCCGAACTTGAAAGAGTTAACGAACTCTACCATCAGGTGGAAGCGGACCTGGCAAGCCATCTGTTCAAGGAAGAGAACGTTCTGTTTCCTTTCATTTCGAAGATGGCGGATATAAAGAGGCAGGGCGGAACACTTGATTTCATTCCGTTCGGGAGCGTAAGGAATCCGATAAGCATGATGGAATCGGAGCATGACAATGCCGGCAACGCTTTTCACGAGATGAGGACGATAACCGACAACTTCAGGATACCGGACGACGCCTGCAACACGTTCAGGTCGTTTTATCAGGAGTTGAACAATTTTGAACTCGATTTGCACGAGCACATACATCTGGAGAATAACATTCTGCATCCGAGAGCGATAGCGCTTGAAGATGAGTTAGTGCAAAATTGAAAATGCAAAGTGTAAAAGTACAGTTCAAAATGTAAAATTATTTTTCGAGGGTCTCTCTATAGAATATGGGAGACCCCCGGATACAAATGATTAGTTTTATTTATTGAAGTTGAGGGGCTGATAAGTTAAGTTGCAATGTGGAAAAAGGGAAGCATGTTAACATAAAGGCCGTTTTATTTCTTATAATAGGAATTGTTTTCATAGGTTTCTCGGCGATATTCGTGAAGATAGCGGGTGTGCCGGGTATGGTTTCGGCGTTTTACCGTTCGCTTATAGCCGGCGCTGTTGTAGTGCCGTGGTGGCTTATCAAAAAAGGCAAAATTCCTCCGAAGAAAGAACTCAAATGGATAATAACCGGCGGCGCGTTTTTCGCGGTTGACCTGATTTTATGGAACGCGAGTCTGCTGCTGACGATGGCTGCGTCCGCGACGCTTCTGGCAAATAACGCTCCGATATGGGTCGGACTCGGCGCGATGTTTCTGTTCAAAGAAAAACTTCATTACAAGTACTGGCTCGGGCTGGTGATCGCGCTGTTCGGTATGAGCGTGCTTGTGGGTTTTGATTCAATCGCTCATCTGAAATTCAATACGGGGGATATGATTGCTTTATGCGCGAGTTTCTTCTACGCGGTTTATCTGCTTACGACGCAGAGGGCACGGGGGAAGACGGACACTCTGACGTTCATGTCGGTTTCCACGATATCAACTGTCATTGTTCTTCTGATTATAAATCTCGCGTTCGGTTCAGTGATGACAGGATTTTCAACGAGGACATGG
>CAIKZJ010000047.1 GCA_903831845.1 uncultured Ignavibacteriota bacterium | reverse complement strand
GAATTTATATAAGTTACTTTTCCCGTACCTTTATCGCCGAGCAAGCCGTTTTCCCCGAGGAGCGATTTAAGGCGTCTGACAGTCCCCTCGTTTCCGTCAACGATCTTAATATTATTTTTCCCGATCACATCAAGAATCAGATCTTCATAGAAATTAAAATGAGTGCAGCCGAGTACGACCGCTTCGTAGTTATCCGTATTTATTTCCGAGAAAATCATTTCGAGATATTCACGTGGCTCGGGACCGTTGAAATTAAAATCCTCGGCAAAAGTAACGAGGTTATCGAGAGCAATTTTATCGGCTATCTTGTTAGTATCAATCTGACGGAGAAGGTTCTCGAGTTTTTCTTCTCTTAAAGTTAGAGAAGTAGCAGCAACAAGAACTCTTTTATCGTTTGAGTTTTCGATTGCCGGTTTCACGGCAGGTTCCATACCGATAACCGGGAAAGAATAAATCTTACGGAGTTCTTCGATAGCCAGGCTTGTCGCCGTATTGCAGGCAACGACAAGCGCCTTTATATCCATCTTCGATAGGCAATCTGCGGCCTGCGAGATGAACGATTTAACCTGCTCCCCCGATTTAGTGCCGTAAGGCACATTATCGGTATCGGCAAAATAAATATAATCCTCATCAGGCAGCGCTTTTCTGGCGTCTTTCAGCACGTTCATGCCGCCTATGCCGGAATCGAAGAAAGCTATTTTCATATTTCTCTTTTCCAATTATTTCCCGTTCCTCAATATTTTTAGAATTTCTTCTCCAGAGCCGATACTGTATCCGCACCTGAAGAAATCGGCGCCGCCTTTTTTGTTAATAAGGAAGACTGCAGGAAGTTCGCTGCATACGACAGTTTCGTTAATCTTTGAAATCATACCCGACATCGTTCCGTCCTTATCGTATCCGAAAATCACGTTCGGCATCTTTCCGTCGAACGCCGCATAGTTAATGAAATCCGCATTGAAACCCGGCTCAACCAGTAATATAATTTTCCCGCCCCATTCATTGAATTCTCCTGACACAGCAAGTATATCGTTAAGGAGATGTTTGGACGGTTCCTTGTCAGGGTCGATTACCGCAAGCACGTAACTTTCATTTCCGGTAATATCCGACAGCTTCTCCTGTTTTCCTGTTTTAATATTTACTGAAACGACGTCTCCTGTATTTATGTTAAGTTTTGAACCGATCTCATCGGAAACTTCGGGTATTTTAACAGGCACAATAGTCAATTCGTTTTCTTTGACTTCGAAGAATGACATACCGCTAAGAACGGAGCCGTCCTGTTTACGGTTTCCCGTTACGAGCATGTATTTCCCGGCCGGCACCTGGACCGAATCGGGAAACTGCGAGACGGGTTTTCCTTCGTCGAACTCAAGGCTGCGAAAGACTCCTTCTTTAAAAAGTCCGACAGTAAAATTTGTATAATATTTCGGAATAAGCCTGCCCGTATTAATCAGGTTTATATATCCCCTTTTATCCTTCTGAAGCGGAGCCGCATCGAAAAGCACGTCTTTCCAGTCGCCGGAATCGAGGTACTGGGGAACAAGCGTAATCGGGTTGAGGCGCGCGGGAATACCGAACGTCCTGCACGAAGCAACGAAAAGAATATCCCGTGATTTATTGTCAGCATATCCGGTTTCAAGAACGCCGGACGGCGAAAGGGGCGCCCGCGAATGCATATTTGCAACGTTGTCCGTCTTAATATTGCCGGCAATCCATTGTTCGATGAAAGCGGGAGTTATCGGCTGCCCGGCTTTATCCGCTGAAGTCTGTAATATACTCTTTACGGAAGTTCTCCAAGCCGTCATCATTTCATTAGAGATCCTGCCTGAAAGTATATACTTTTCCCATATACCGGTATTGTTCCTGAACTTATCCCTGAAGTTCAAAGAGTTATCAAGATGCTCTTTCAATACGGATTCTTTAGTATCATGCAGGTCCTTATCGCTGATAACGCCGAGGAGTCTGACCGCATATTCCCTGTTCTCTTTCGGAGTATTTTTTATAAACGAAGTAATTTCCTTCCAGTTGCCGTTGCTGCCTGTAATATATTTGTATGCGTTTAAATCTTTCACGTCGTTATCTTTCAGAAAATTCACAGCCCAGGAAGAGTCTCTGAACGTTTTCATGTAAGCGTTCCGTATCTCATCTTCTTTCTGAAGACGCGCGCTGTTTTCCTTTTCGTCCTTTTCGGAAACTGAATTGATTTTCTGTTCCGAAGGCGGTATAAGCAGGTGTTCTTCGTACCTTCCTGCCGTAAAGTTGTCGCCGATTTTAATATTCACGGTGTCCGTTTCTTTAACGGATGTAATTTCATAACCGAATGAATTGTTTTTATTAGCCCAAATTACCAGCGTACCAAGGCCTGTCGTGAAGCCGGTAAACCCTCCTGCATTTGTATAAGTCCTGGCAAGCGGAAAGAACTCTGCATAATTATAAAGCTGGAATTCGACTTTCGCATTTTCGACCGGAGCGCCCGAATTATCCGTAACTTTTACGAAAATTTTCTTTACGGGAGTATAGTTACCGGTTCTGTTTATTTCGGAAAATCTTTTTTCGCTCACCACGACCGGTTCATCGCCTGTATACTTGCCGAATACGCGCGTGTTAACGAGCATCGTCCTGGTTGACGGCGCGGCGAACCATCCCATATTCAGGTCGGGAGACGGTTCGCAGGCTCCGAGGAAATACCATTTCCCGTCCACCCATATTTCCACCCATGCGTGATTGTCGTCGGTGTGCGCCCATCTCGGAGTGTATACCTGACGCGCGGGAATACCTGCCGTACGCAGCGCGGCGACGAAGAAAGTAGATTCTTCCCCGCATCTGCCGTAAGAAGTGCGGATAGTGCTGAGGGGAGCGCTCGTTCTTTCATCCGAAGGCCTGTAAGTTACTTTCTCGTGGCACCAGTGATTCACTTCCAGCGCCGCATCTTTCATCGACATTCCTTTTATCCTGCCCATTATTTCATCATACATTTCCGTTCTGAAGTCATCGAGGTTCTCATTGTTCACCCTGACAGGAAGAACAAAATGGAAGAAAACATCACCCGGAATATTCACGCCCCAGGGGGTATCCCTGCGGGCTTTAAGCGACATTCTGACGTTTTCAAGAAAATAACTTCCCGGATAATCGGCAAGGTCGCTTAGGGGGAGATATGCAAGTAGAAAAGAAACCGCCTGCTTCTCGTCTTCGTTTTTCGTTTCATTAATTATTCCGAAGAGCTTATCAGAACGGTTTCCGGCAAGTTCCATCTGGGTTTTCATCTGCAACTCAACGGCGGCATCGAAAGACGCGTCCTTAATTATCTGCGCGCCCGATCTGAAGGAACAGGCGGCGGTAAAAACGATAAGCAAAAGGTAAAAAAATGTTTTCCTCATTTTTGTTATGTTCAAAATGTGCAATAAAAATCAACTTATAAGAATTGGAAATTTATTTCAATTCTCTTTTATGCGGTATAATAAGATGAGAATCAGACCGATAATTCGAAAAGAGGCGTTATGACGACGTTACCTCTAAGCATTGACCAGACGGGACAGACAGATTCTTCAGACAATTTGACTGCTTTCAGTACATCTCCCGAGGTTATGTCGTTGGATTTAATCTTATAATTGATGATAATTTCCCTGAACGCTTTAGGCGTCTTGTCGTTGAATATTCCCGAAGCATCGGCTTCGAAAGAAATGATATTCTTCCCCATTTTTCTGAGAAGGTAGACGACGGAAGTCGAACTGCAGCCCGTGAAGCTCATCAGCAGAAGTTCGAGTCCCGTATAACCCATCCCGTCTCCGACGGGCGGGAAATAATCCATGCTGACTTCATCGTTTTCGCGAGCTTTACCTTTAAGAAGGACCTTATCGTTTTTCAAAGAAACAACAACAGAATATTTATCCATAAATGCATTAAGAGTTTATCACACTCCGAACTGGAGCAGGTGATGGTTAAGGTGTTTGTATATCAGCGAATCCCATTCCTTCATAGTCAAATCTCCGAAATAAGGATGCGACGATTTATCCGGCGAATCGGGGCTTACGCCGCCGAATCGTTTCACATAAGCTATGAGGAGTATTTTATTATCGTCGAATCTTCCGTTATCTTCAACGAGAAACTCCTTCGTAGTGGCGAGATTCTTCGTGAACACGTCAGTGTCAAAAAGTCTTGCCCGCACCATTCTTCCGATATTAAGGAACGTTTCGTTATGTTCCGGAATGATCTCACCGAATGCCATTTTTAGGCTGACTGTACAGTGAGTAAGCATCTGGGCGGCAGACATAGTGCCCCACAGAGGTTTTGTTTCAGAGGTAAGTTTTTCGATTCTGCCGATAAGTTCTCTGTTCTCGGCTGAATTAAACAGACTTTTCATAAGATTCTCCTGAAAATGCTTTGTTACTGATACAAAATAAATAAAAAATATAAATAAAGAAATTTATATATCCGGGATTAATTACATAAAAAAACAAGATTTAATAGAAATACTTACCGTTTTCGAGCAATTCCTCCAATTTATGTTTCGGGTATCTGCAAACGAAGACAGTAAGATTTCTCTCATGCGGAGTGCAATACGGATTATCAAAAATCAGATTTGTTTTTTCCACGCTGCCGAACGATTCTTCAAGTCCGTGAAAGGAAGCCGTATCGGAGAGCTGGATAAGAATATCCCCGCGGAGTTTTTCCCTGCTCCATAGATAGTAATTGTTATGTCCGCATACGACTATATCGCCGAATCCGTATTTTTTCCCGTACAGTTCGAGAGCGCCCGCCATGCCGTAGTTGGTTCCGGCGACCAGAGTTCTTTTTTTCTCATCTTCAGTTAATTTTGAGAACACCTATCCTACGATGTCCGCTTTTTCCTCCCATCCGATTCTGTCGGCGAGCGTCTGTGCGAGTACAGGTTTATTGCCTCTTTCGATTTCAGTGTTCAGTCCGAGGAACGAAGTAAGCGCGGCAGATTTTTCATAATTAAAATAAGGTATGAAGACGGGTACCAGTATGCAGGAATATGCGAGCATAGCCGCTCCTGCAACAGGATAAACCCATACAGCGCGTTTTCTTTTTATTAAATCCGTAAGCCATACTGCACCTGCCGGAATGACGGCGATATAAGAGAAAGCTGTCCTGTCAAACCTGCTGTTCTTCGTTAAAAGGAAAAACAGAAAAGTAAGGATGAATATATATGCAAGGGCTCTGTAATTTTTGTTTCTGAAAACAAGCGCATAAATTCCTGCAGCGGCGACGAGAAATGCAAAAGGACCGTAAGACAGAATCTGCATCATGATAAATTCCGTATACGGCACGGCCACATTCTTTCCGGAAACGTTAGCGCTGTAGAATTCAAGCGACGGGAATCCGTTGCGTGCCTGCCAGATTACATTCGGCAGGAATATAACCGCGGCAATAATTACGCAGTATATGAAATATCTGTTGAATAGAAGTTTTCTCTGCGGCGTAAGAAGCAGGGATACGACCAGGAACAGAATGCACAATCCTGCCGTATGCTTATTCATCATGAGCACGCCGAACAGCACGCCGAGACGAAGCCACATGCGCGGTTCATTATCGCGTATCATTCTTATCAGGTAAAGAAAGACAAAAGCGCAAAGCAGCGGTTCAAAAACGTTCATCGAAAAGAATCCTCCGAACACCGGAAACACCGGGGAAGCCATGACGCAGAAAGACGCTGCCGCCGCAGCCGTCTTACCGCCGCCTGATTCCTTTGCGAGAACTCCTGCCATGAAAACTGTGGCGGCCGATGCTAAAGAAGGCAGTAGTCTCAATGCGTAAACCGAGTCGCCGAAAACGGACTTGTATAAAGCAAGAATGAGCGGCGCAAGCGGCGGATGGTCGACATAACCTGCGGCAGGATTGTTTGCGCAGGCGATATAATAGAACTCGTCGATGAAATATCCGTAGCCTTTTATGAATGAAGACAGATAAAGCAGAACGAAGTACAAGAATGATATTATAAAAACGTATGTGTAGGGGGAAAAATATTTTTTCATAGCTTTCTTTCTTTAAATACGCGGGAAAAGCAGTTTCGTTGCATGCAATTTCAGCGCGGCTGTATTCCCCGCCTCATACGTTTAAAATACGATATTTCCATGAAAACCGAATTACCCCGATTTATACCGTAAAATTATGGAGAAATATTCAGAGATTACGGCATTTCATAATTTTATTTGCTGAACAGTGCCTGCAGCTCATTTCATTTCAATAATCATACCGAATTGTATTTTTTTTCGTCTAAGAGCGCAAATATAATTCACGTTTAAAATATTTTTTTATTGACAAATAAAAAAGAAAATACGGAAATTACAATTGAAGCGGATGGACAAAGTTCACTCCCTGATACGAAAAACATCCGCGAAACCTTAACAAGGGGGGGCTTTATGAAGAGCAGAATAATTGCATTATTGCTGTCAGCATTTTTACCCTTCGGGATGATATATGCCCAGTGGGACATTTCGTTCAGATGCCCGTACAACAATTCAATTTTATCGCTTCATTTCGTGGATGACATGAACGGCTGGGCGGTCGGCTGCAGCGGTACTGTCATCGAGACAACGAACGGAGGCGAGTCCTGGACGCCGGTAAAGACAGGGATTGACAGGCAGAATTACCTATCGGTATACTTCAACGACAATACGAACGGGTGGATTTCAGGAAGGAACGGACTTATACAGCGTACATCGGACGGCGGAAAGACCTGGATAATGCAGAGAACCGGGACATCGAAGGACCTTTACGACATAAGGTTTCTCGACAACAGGACGGGGTTTGCTACGGGAGACAACGGCTGCGTGCTCAAGACAACGAACGGCGGAATAACCTGGAACGGATACAACGCGGGCAGCGAAAATTATTTTCTTTCATTATGTTTCAGGGACGACATGAACGGCTGCGTAGCGGGCGGCAAGTACCTTAACGGCAGCTACACCGGAATAATCTGCAAGACAACCGACGGGTGCAGGACCTGGTCGGACGAATATTTCGACTCATCCTGTTTCATCAACCAGCTTTATTACGCGGGGCTGAACACGGGATGGGCAATCGGAGACAACGGGCTGATCGTAAGGACGACAGACTGCGGTATCAGCTGGAAGAGGATTGAGAGCGGCACGAACAGTTTCCTGTATTCGATAAGTTTTCTCGACGTGTCAAACGGATGGGTTGTAGGTACTGACGGGACAATACTCACTACAACCGACGGCGGCGATATCTGGAACACCGAAAATTCCGGGACGAAGGACACATTTTACGCCGTTTATTTCACGGATACGGGCAGCGGCTGGATTTCAGGAAAAGGTAAAATACTAAGAACGCTGAACAGGAAATGCGAGAAGTAACTGCATTCCAATGAATATTTTTTCCGGGCATTACGAAAAATAATGCGCGGGGAAGAACATACCTGTTTTTTTCAATAATCTACATTTTTTAACTTATGTTATATCAATAATTTATTATTAAATTTTTATAGAATTTTTTCAATTATAATTTTGTTTTATTTTTAACTTTTCAAATCTAAAAAACAGCTATGAAAAACTTATTTATCGTTTTATTTATTCTCGGATTATTTTCCGTAAATTCGTTCGCGCAGAACGATGAAATGAAAAAGTGGATGGACTACATGACTCCGGGCAAGGAGCATGAGAGTCTTGCAAAGATGAACGGTGACTGGACATATACATCGAAGATGTGGATGGACCCGGCGGCAGAGCCGCAGACCTATTCAGGAACTGCCAAATGCGAAATGGTTCTCGGAGGAAGATACCAGAGAATGACAGTAGCCGGGAAAATCATGGGTATGGATTTCTCGGGAGAGAGCATAACAGCATACGACAACGGAAAGAAAAAGTATTACAGCACATGGATCGACAATTTCGGCACGGGTGTGATGTTAATGGAAGGGACATATAACGAAGCCACAAAAACCACTACATTCAGCGGCAAGGGATATGACCCGATGTCGGGCGGCGACATGGAAATGAAGCAGACAATAAAATATATTGACGACAACAATTACATGATGGAGATGTTCAACGTCGTCAACGGCAAAGAGTTCAAGAACATGGAAATGAAATACACGCGCAAATAAGCGGATTGGTTTTAAATTAAAGGGAATATATTGGAAACAAAAAAATGGCTAGAGTCGATCGGAAAAGCGATAGACTCGCTTGACGCAGGCAAGTTCGCGGAATTCCTGACGGATGACTGTGTGTTCAGGTTCGGAAATCAGCCGGAAGTAACCGGAAGAGAAGCGACGAGAGAATACGTTGCAGCATTTTTCGGGATGATAGCCGGATGCAGCCACAAGGTCGTGGATTATTTCACGAAAGACAATACGGTCGTATGGCAGGGTGAGGTGCTTTACACGAGAAAAGACGGAAAGAAAGTAAACATCGGTTTCGTTAACGTGTTTCACATGCACGGCGATCTTATAAAGGACTACCTTATCTACATAGACAACGGGCCTTTATTCGCTTAAAAGTTAAACGCACCGGCTGCAAAGCCGGTGCGTTTTAATTTCATTTTATTATATCCGGAACTGATTACAGACACAAATTTACCCGCTATTCGTAAAACGTATACTTGTAATCTATTTTGATTTCTTCATCCTGCAGATTGATCGTTTCACTGTCAATCATTCCGTCGGTCCTGTACTTAAAACTTACGGTAAAATTCAGTTTATTAAAATATTCCGGTCCTACTTCATCGTATATTATTTTTTCAATCCTGTCGGACAAATACGAAAAACTGCATTTCACGGTTTCAAGTTTCTGTACGTTCATCGACATTCTAAGCACCCTGCCCCTTTCGTCGCAGAAGAAATACGCTTTCTGTTCCGAGCCGACATTTGTGGGAAAAAGAAAAATAGCTTCGAAATCAGCCGTCGGCGAG
>CAIKZJ010000046.1 GCA_903831845.1 uncultured Ignavibacteriota bacterium | reverse complement strand
GGACGGTGACGATATATCACTGCCTGACCGTTTAGCGAAGCAGTATGAATTCATGACAAACAACAAGGATATCGATGTTCTTTCGTGCCGTTATGCTATGTTCAGCGGAAACAGAATTCTTTACACCGTTAAAACATACGAGCGTCACGAAGATATAAAGAAAAGGCTCGCTCTTCATTCGGAAATCATACATCCAGGCGTTATGTACAGAAAAAACAGTATACTTGATAACGGCGGTTACAGCAACTGCTTCATAGAAGATTACGAGCTCTGGCTGCGGCTTAAGGATAGAATCCGTTTCCATAACCTGGCCGATTTTCTGCTCCTTAAACGCTACCACGGAAAATCAATCTCTCTCGACATAGAAAGAAAGAATAAATCGGTTTATTCGTACACGGAAAAATATTTCGCCGCCCCTTCGGATGAATTCGGAACCGGTAAAAAAACGGATGACATACTTCGCGGATGGAGAGAATATTTCTACGGAAGCAAAAAACTTGCAAGGAAGTATTTCATAAAATCACCATTGCGTATGTTACTTTCACCGAGGATTTTTGCAGGTTTTCTTGCAACACTGTTAAGCGAAGATCTTTTCAAAACCTTTAAAGAAATGCGTTTCAGGTTCAGAATGGTTTATTTGCTTGGTTTTTTATCAGGAAGAAACAGGCGGTTGAGAAAATACCTAAAAGAACAGAATATACACTAATCCAGAATTTCTTTGTACAGTTCGAGATGTTCCCTGACCATGTTTTCCACAGAATACCCGGCGATGACTTTATCCCTGTGGTTTGCATATCTGGTCTTCAGCGCTTCCGAATTATCCGATGCATACATCATACTTTTTTCAAGTTCATCAGAATCGCCGGCTTTAAAAATAAGTTCGTCAAACGGTTTTGGAAAAATGTCGGAAACACCGCCATAATCCGAGGTCAGTACCAGACATCCCGAAAACACCGCTTCAAGAATGACGGTCGGCATTCCTTCTTTTGCTTCGGACGGAAAAACAAAAAACTCCGACTGTGCCAGGTATTTTTTATAATCGTCAACGAATTGCACCGCTCTGCCTTTTTCCGAGTTAAGGTTATTCAGGCTGCTTTCTTCAACCCCTTCGCCGCATAAGTAGAAATTATATTTTCCGGGATATTTTTTCTCTATGCTGTTAGCGGCAACGATGTATTTATCAAGACCCTTCTCTTTCGAAAAACGCGATGCTGCAAGAAACGTGTTTTTTTCTTTACGAACATTCTGAAAAACAAAATCTATTCCGGGTTTAATCAGACGCATCCGTCCGGCGGGAATGCCGGAATCTTTCAGATGCCCGTAAATACGGCTGTTGAGCGCGATATGGAAGCCGGCGTTAAAAAGCTTAAGTCTCCCTCTGTCGGGAAAAAGCCCGTGGTTTGTCTGAACCGTTAAGGCCCCCGATACACCCGCTGCATACCGGGCAATGTTCGCCGCATAATGGTTATGAGAATGGACAATCCCGATACCGTTATCTTTAATAAACTTTCTTACGAAATTTATCGCGGCAGCGAAATTCCGGAGATTTCTGTTTTTATGGTTAAGTGTGGTATCTATAACCGTTTTTATACCGGTTCCGCAGAAAACATCCGTATGATTGCCGCCTCCTGCCAGGATGAATATTTTTCCATCATATACTGCGGACAGAGATTTTAAAAGAGTGTAAACGTGATTAGTAACTCCGTCGACTTTATTTAATTCATTCGTTATGTGAAGAATGTTCTTCATTTCAGGAATTCTCCGTACAGCTTTTTATATTCATCCGCCATCCTTCGTACATCGAACCCGAAACCGCCTTTCTTTATTCTTCCAACCTTACCGGAATATAATTTCTCAACAATCAGCTTGGCCGTGCTTACCGCCGAATTAACGTTTACTTTTACCAGACCCTGATAGTTTTCGAGCATTTCCCTGTTGCCGCCCGAAAGGTCTGTAATAACGGGCGTTCCGCAGGCGGACGCTTCAAGCATTACAAGATCGAAAATCACCCTGTCCGACATCATTATGACCGCGTCTGACAATTTCATCAGGGAAATAATTTCTTCGTGGCCAAGGCTGCCCGCGAGCTTTACATTGTTGAGTAGATTTTTCCTTCTTATGACAGACTTAATGTCGTCTGTAAGAGGCCCTGTTCCGGCGTTTATAAGCAGCGGGTTTTTCTTCATTCCGACAAGCTCTTCTATAACCGATAAAATCCTGTCTATATTTTTCTGCCTGACATGCGAGGCAACGTTCAGCAGAACGATGTCAT
>CAIKZJ010000045.1 GCA_903831845.1 uncultured Ignavibacteriota bacterium | reverse complement strand
GTCGAACTTCTTCAGTATCTTCTTCATCGTGCCGTACATCATTCCAATCCATATCTTCTTGAAAAAACCGAGCTCGGCGTATTCCCTGAACTTGAACTTCAGAAGGTCGAGCACGCTTTCAGCGAGTTTCAGGAGAATGTTGCCGACGTAACCGTCGCATATCACAACGTCCACCTTGCCCCGAAGTATGTCTCCGCCTTCTATGTTGCCGACGAAGTTAATCGGCGCTTTCTCGAGAAGTTCGTATGCTTCAAGAGAAAGAGCGTTTCCTTTTACTTTCTCTTCGCCGATGCTGAGCAGTCCGACAGTCGGTTTTTCAATCCTGTAAATGCTGCTGACGAAAATGCTTCCCATCACGGCGTATTCCACGAGGTGATTGGGTTTGCAGTCGACAGTCGCGCCTACATCGAAGACCATCGTCGAGCCTTTCATCGTCGGCAATTGAGCGCCTATCGTCGCTCTGCCTATTCCCGAAATCCTTCCGAGCCTTAACGTCGAATGTGTAAGAACAGCGCCCGTGTTTCCGGCGCTCACCAGAGCGTCGGCCTGTTTTTCCCTTTGCATCCTGAGGGCGACATTCAGTGATGAACCGGGTTTCGTTTTAAACACTTCAGCAGGAACGTCTTCCATCGTAACGTATTCATCCGTGTGCACTATTTTAAGATTAGGAAGCGACACCTGATTTTTATCAAGCACGCTTTTAATCTTATCTTCGGGACCAACGAGAAACACGTCGATATCCGGGTTCTCTTTCGCCGCTTCAGTGGCTCCGAGGACCGGATATTCCGGCGCGAAATCCCCTCCCATTGCGTCGACAGCTATCCTTATCCTGCTGTTTTCCATTTTCAACTAAAGAAATTATTATTTCTTCGGTAAAATGACACTCTTTCCGTCATAGTAACCGCAAGCCGGACAAACCTGATGGTTCGGCTTCATTTCTCCGCAGTTCGAGCATGCGGCCACAGTCGGCGCTACCGCCTTGTAATGTGTTCTGCGTTTTCTTCCTCTTGTCTTCGAATGTCTTCTTTTTGGATTTGGCATTTTATATTATTTTAAATTTTTCTTGTTTAATAGTTTATCCCAGACAGGATTAATCTCCTGTGTTTTTTTATTCTGAAGAATCTCTTCTTCAGTCTTTCCGCAGTAACTGCACTTGCCGTCAGTTTCTCCGGGCGTCTTCCTCATCGGCAAAGAAATCAGTATGTATTCCCTGATCAGTTCCGCAAGGTCTATGTAATTCTTTTCCGGCGCTATAAAAAAAATATTCTCGCCTTCGCCCGAGTTAAGTTCTTCGGGGTCTCTCGAGTATTTATAAACCGCTTCAAAGTTGCCCGCTATGTTCATTTCGAAATCCTCCGTGCACCTGTCGCACGGAAAAACGAAATTGCAGTTAAAGTTAACCGCCGCGTGCACCTGCCTGTTGGACTTCACCAGCCTTACGTTCACGAGGATCTTATCCTTTACGGTATAGTCCCCGAGGCTGAAGATTTCCGCGTCTTCATCGAAAGCGTATAAATGTTCACCGTCAGCTAAATTTGATATTATAATCTTCACCGAATATAGCCGTTAAGTTAAAAGCAGGTAAATTGACTATGCTCCTACTAATTCCGAATAGGCTTTTGCGTCGAGCAGAGCCTCGAGTTCAGACGGATTTGATATTTCAATCTTGAACATCCAGCCTTCGCCGTACGGGTCTTCGTTTACAGCCGAAGCCTTATCGTTGATGCCGCTGTTGACGGCGACGATCTTCCCGCTTACGGGGCTGAACACTTCCGAAACCGTTTTAACGGCTTCGATAGAGCACACTGTATCACCTTCGGCGACTGTTTCGCCTTCGGATTTCGTAAAATCTATGAAAATTATATCCCCCAGTTCGCCTTGCGCATAATCGGTAACGCCGACAGTAGCGACGTTGCCTTCCACGAGTACAAATTCATGGTCTTTAGTATACTTGTAATTCTCCGGTATCTTCATAACCATTATTTATTTATTAAAACATTAAATATAGTGATATTTTGGGTTTTATTCAATTGAAATAAAAGAATCTTACGGACGGGGTAAACCTGTAATAAACGGCAATTTGAGCCGAAAAAAGGCAGACCCGGTTCAAATGAATTCAGCTCCGTAGGAGCGAAACCGAATAGCATATGTGCGGAGGATATTTTAAGCTCCGTAGGAGCGAAACCGAAATAAAATCCCACAGGAGGAAACTGCGGGCGCAAATAAGTAAATTACTTAATCAGCATCATTTTTCTTACGCCCTGCCCTGCATTATCGAGCATCAGACGGTATATGTAAATACCGCTCGGCAGACCGGAGCCGTCGAAATCGCATATGTAACTGCCCCTGCCCCATCTGCCGTTCATAAGCTCTTTCACCATTCTGCCTGTTATGTCATAAACGCGGAGAGTGACGTATCCGCCGTTTTTAAGTTCAAACGGAATGTTTGTCGAAGGATTGAACGGGTTAGGGTAATTCTGTCCGAGCGAATACTCTTTAGGCGTGAATTCCTCGACAAGTTTTATTCCGGTGTAAAATGTTGTATCATTACCACCAACCTTTGTATGAATACCTCCACTATCAAGGAAGTCAAAAGCCCAACCAATTTTATTGCTCGTAAAAAATACATAATTATATATAAGATGTATCGATGTATCAGTAAGCTGATATCCCCAATTAGTACCACCGTTTGTTGTTTTATAAATGACCCCAAAAACTTTATTGTTTATTATTACATCTCCTCCTGCACCCCAAATAGTGTCTTTATTTAGTGCAAAAATGTTATCCATAGAATTTGTTAAGAATTGGCTACTTTGAGGCAATTGTTGAAGCGTCCAGTTAATGCCTCCATTAGTTGTTTTTTTAATATCACCGTTACACTTCCATCCGTTCAATGTATCAATAAATTGCATCCCGAGAAATGCACCGGCATTTGATATAACGAACCAGTTTTCACCTCCATTTGTAGTTTTACGTAATTGATTACCAAGGCAAAAACCCATATTCTTGTCATACATATAAATCCTGTACGGCTGACCGCTTCCGCCCACCTGACCGAGAGCATGCCAGTTGTATCCGCCGTTTGTAGTGCGGTATACGCCGCCCGCGAATCCGTCGGATACCACCGCCAAAACCGTATCTTTATTTATTACTGACATTCCTTCTACGCCGTCAGGAGTTGACAATTGTATCCAATTCAAGCCGGAATTTGTCGTCTTGAAAAAATCAAAGTAATCTGTACCGGCATATCCGGTATTGCTATTCACAAATTGTATTGCTGTAAAACGGGAATTTACCGAAGGCGGAGTATATGTATAAACTATTGACCAGTTATCACCGCCATTAGTAGTTTTTATAATATATCCCTTTACCAGCGAATTAGTTGATGTCACCGCATACCCCGTCAGGCTGTCGAGGAAAGTCATACCTGTTATACTGCTTCCGTTGAGGTTCGGAAAATACTGCTGATACCATCCCGATGTCCGGCTGTCGCGGAATCCCGCCGAGGCGAGGAAAAGGAATAGGAACGCTATTGTAATTTTAAGAATGAATTCAGATACTCTGGAACAATATGTTTTACGGAGTTTCATATTGGGATTTGAGTAAATATAAATATTCTTTGTTTTAATTAATAATTAAAATGAAATTCTAATCATAATTTCTCTGCTTCCCAAGCTCCGGCTTGGGAAGCCGGAACACAGTCATTTGCCTTCCCAAGCCGGAGTTCGCCACAGCGAATCCCTGATTTGGTAAGGAGTGAGGAAAACGTTCAATTTCATTCCCGGTTTTATTTCCGGAGAATATATCTCGGGAACTTGAAAATATGCTGAAAAGTGATAAACAGTAACTGCTCTCCGACCTAGCCCACGGCTTCAGCCGTGGGGAAGATGAACAATAAGGGCAAAACCGTTTCAACGGTTTTTGGGGTTTGGAATT
>CAIKZJ010000044.1 GCA_903831845.1 uncultured Ignavibacteriota bacterium | reverse complement strand
TTAAAGAAGATATCGGACTGCTCATATCCGGAATTCTTTCTTTAATTCTTATTATCTTGAAAAACAGGACTCAAAAATAAATAATATATAATAACTTTTAACTTTTAATTGTAATTTTGCATTTTACATTTTTAATTTTAAATTATAAAGAGGTATGTCTGAAGGAAAAATAACTTTCACCGCAATCGACTGGTCATCGGTAGCAAAAGAAGAGCATCCCGGCGAGACGGGCACCTCATTCTGGCAGACAGTTCAGCATCCCGGACTGCGTATCCGTATCGTCGAATATTCCGCGGGATATCTCGCCGACCACTGGTGCAGGAAAGGCCACATCGTTCACTGCCTCGAAGGCGGGTTCATAAGCGAGATGGAAAACGGAGAGCCGGTTGTAATGAAAGAGGGCATGACGTATGTCGTATCGGACGAATTAAGCTCGCACCGCTCCGTTACAAAGAACGGCGTCCGTCTGCTGATTATCGACGGCGATTTCCTGAAATAAACTGTACTTTGAATTTTTAATTTTACACTTTTAATTTATCTCCAGATTGATTTATTTGCACAAAACGAAATAATGAAAATTCTATTCATACAGACAGGCGGCACTATCGACAAAGACTATCCGAAAAACATAAAGGGTTACGCGTTTGAAATCGGAGAACCGGCGGTCAAACTTATTCTCGGAAAAATAAATCCTTCTTTCGAATACGAAATCCTTGAACTGTTTAAGAAGGACAGCACGGAGATCACTGACGACGACAGGAATATACTTTATGAAGTCTGCTCGAATACTGACTGCGAAAAGATTATCATAACCCACGGTACCGATACGATGATTGAAACCGCAAATTACCTTTCCGGAATTAAGAGCAAAACAATTATACTTACGGGCGCGTTCAGACCCGAGCGTTTCAGAGATTCCGACGCAGAGTTCAATCTGGGCGCGGCAGTAGGCGCTGTCCAGGGCCTGAACGGCGGCGTTTTTGTAGCTATGAACGGAATCGTTGCTGACAGTAAAAAAATAAAACGAAACAATTCCGACGGGAGATTCATCCTGTAATTAATTTCATCATTCTCTGAACTTGTAACGGTTCTCTCCGTAATAAAAATAGGAGGAATTATGAGTAATACGGATAAAAACCGCGTATGTCCGGTTGAATTAGCGGGCGGCCTTGATAATAAAATCAGAAGATTGTTCCAGAATCCTTACAGGATTCTAAAACCTTACATTTTACCCGGTATGAAAGTCTTTGAACTCGGATGCGGTCCCGGTTATTTTACGCCCGTTATTGCCGAGCTCGCTGGCGAATCGGGAAGAGTTGTCGCCGCCGACCTGCAGGACGACATGCTGAATATACTGAAAGGAAAAATTGCGGGAACGCTTTTCGAAAAGAGAATCGAAATCCATAAATGCGGTAATAATAATATCGGTTATAATGGCAACGCCGGCTTCATTTATGCTTTCTATGTGATTCACGAAATACCGGATAAGGAACGTCTGTTTTCGGAACTCTACGGTATGCTTGACCCCGGAGGAAGAATGCTCATCGTAGAGCCGCCTTTCCACGTCTCGGGGAAAGAATTTTCGGCAATGATGGGAATAATTCTGGCCGCGGGTTTCCGTGTCGTGAAATACCCGAAGATGTTTCCCAACAGGTCCGTTCTTCTTGAAAAACCTGTTTGAACTGAAACTTTGGTTAATTCGGTATATATTTGATAACATTAAATATTCATTATGAAATATTTATTTGTTTCTTTTGCCGCGCTGGTTCTTCTTTCGTCCTGTACGAGATATACAAAGCAGCCCGAACTAAACGACTGCAAGAGGGAAATAATACAGACGGAAAAAGAATTCGAAAAAATGGCCGAGGATAAAGGTCTGGCGGAGGCATTTTCTTTCTTCGCTTCCGACAGCGCCGCAATACGAGCTCGCGGAAAAATTATTCTGGGGAAAACGGAAATACGGAATCACTATAATAATCTTCCGTATAAAAACGTTTCGCTTACCTGGTCGCCCGATTTCGTGGACGTCTCGTCTTCATGCGATCTCGGATATACGTACGGAAAGTACAAGATTGCTTTCACTGATTCGCTTGGAAAAAACAATTCGGATTCCGGATATTTCCATACTGTCTGGAAAAAGCAAAAAGACGGAAAATGGAGATTCGTCTGGGATTAACTGATTAACATATGATTGCAAAATTTAAAATTATTGTTTTACTTCTTGTTATTGCTGCGTTGCATAACGCCGCGCTCGCGCAGGCCGATTCGCTTAAAGCCCGTGTCGATAAAATAATTAAAGATTCTGAATGCAGCGTCGGTATATGTATTAGACACGTCGAAACAGGCGAGACTTTCCTGTTCAACAATTCAAGCAAGTATCCGATGCAGAGCGTTTTCAAATTCCCGCTCGCATTAGCGGTACTCGATAAAGTAGATAAGGGAGAATTATCTCTCGATAAAACCATAAACGTCACTAAGAACGACCTTCTCCCGAATACATGGAGCCCGATGCGCGACAAGTATCCGGACGGCGCGGAACTGAAACTGTCGGAAATAATTTCATTCACTGTTTCACAGAGCGATAACAACGGCTGCGACCTGCTCTTTAGACTCGCTGGCGGGCCGTCAGAAGTGAATAAATATATTCACAGTCTCGGCGTTAATGATATTAACATTCAGAACAACGAAAAGGAAATGCACGCGGACTATTCACTTCAGTTTCTTAACTGGGCTAAACCTTCGGCGCTTGCAGACTTGCTCGGTATGCTTCATAAGGGCTCTGTGCTTTCAAAATCCTCAAACGATTTTCTTCTGAAAGTAATGACCGAAACAACCACAGGCCCCAAGCGCATAAAAGGACTTCTTCCTGAAGGCACTGCCGTTGCCCACAAAACAGGTTCTTCCGGCGCAAATGAAAAGGGAATGACAGCGGCCTGCAATGATGCAGGGATTGTGACGCTTCCCGGCGGATCGCATTATATTGTTTCCGCTTTCGTATCGATGTCGGAAAACAGCGAAGCATACAACGATTCAATAATCGCGAATATTTCAAAACTCGCCTGGGATTATTTCACGGCGGAGAAAACAAAATAATATTTTATGGAAGTCAGCATCTTCACTGATAAGAATTTGAAACCGGGCCCGGTGGTTCTTCAGAAAGCGCTCGGCAGTACGTATGAATTGTGGATGCAGCTTGAAGAGTACATCCTTTCAAAATATCCTCTTGCCGTTAAAGAGTGGAGCTGCCCGGTCCCGAAATACGGCTGGAACTACCGGATGAAGGATAATAAGAGGGTTATCATGTACTTCCTTCCCCGCCGCGGTTTCTTCAAAGCGGCTTTTGTATTCGGCGAAAAAGCTTATGATGAAATTATGAGCAGTTCCGTCGGTAAAAAAATAAAGGATGACCTTAAAGCCGCTCGCCCTTATGCCGAAGGCAGGGGAATCAGGATTGAAGTGAATAAAAAACCGGACCTTAAGGATATTTATAAACTCGTCGATATAAAACTATCAAACTGATAATATTTGAAAATCCGTAATCTTTCTTATCTGGCGGTTTTTTTCTGCATCGTTCTGAACGCGGGAATGTTTTTTCATCACAGCGCCGCGTACGGGTACTCCGGCGACACTCTTAAACTTGACAGGCAGAAATTATTCGCGTACGCGCTCGACGGCAGCATTCCCGAAGCGCTTAAACTTCTTGAAGTGCCTGATACAAACCTGCTGAACGAAAAGGATAGAACAATAAAAAGAAATTTCGAAAACAGATTCCTTTACGATTCTGACAGAAGCGGGTTCGCGGAAACACACAGGTCGTCGATTGACAGTCTGTTTAAAATTTACATAGATTTCTGGAGAGCGTCATTCCTGCATCCCGGAAGCACAAATGATTCACTGCTGGGTATCAAACTTGCCGGTTTTCTTTCCCAAAAACTGAATGTCCCGGTCGGAAATATTCTGAACGAAGATTCTCTTAATGCTTCGCTTATTAAATACATCAGGACGAAAAATCTTTTTACGACAGGTCTCGGCAAAACCGGAAAGTTCATGGACCTGCTCGTATGGAGAACCCAGTACGATACTTTGTATAGTTTCAATATGCATTCCGATACGGTATCGGTTAAAGTTGTCTTCATGGACGGCTTCGTTACGCTCGGCTGGGAAGAATATGCCACGCTCGGCGTTTCTTATCCCGGCGGATGGGCCGACAACTCCGGTCTCTATTGCGTGAAATCCGCCTATAATACTGAGAGCGAAAATTTTCTTGTGTCTTATCTGGCGCACGAAGGGAGGCATTATAAAGATTATAAAATTTTCCCGATGCTGTCAGGCGCCGACCTTGAATATCGCGCAAAGCTCACCGAGCTGAGTCTCGCTAAAACGACAGTCTATGACCTTCTCAAATTCTTCATCAGTAACGCGAACTATGAAAGCGAAAACAGCCATTCCATCGCGAATTATTGCGTGATCAGGGATTTAACTGAAAAGGTTTTCGGTGCCGGATTCGAAAAGGATATCGATGAATGGAAGAAAATCGGTACCGGCACTATTAATGAAATTTCATACAATCTGCTTCTTTCAAACTCTGAAAAACTGAATGAAATCGGGAAAAACGTCAGGGAATATATCAAAAAGCATTGATTTCCGGCTATATTTGCATTCTGAAAAATATATAGAAGTTTTTCTTTAATATAAGTATCTTTATTCTGATTTAATTTTTTTTATGAAAACTCGTATTTTTCTTCTTTTGCTTCTTATTCCTATGCTTTTCGTCACGGAAAAAGTGACCCTGGCACAGGAAGAAGAAGAATATCTCCTTGAAAATGAATCAAGCGAGGAAATTCTCCAGCGCGAAGAGTTCATTCTCACAAGACGCGCGGGAGGTCCCGGACAGGTGCTTTCACCGATGACTTACCCCAACGCCGTTCGTCAGAAATCATTTATGGTGCGCGATAAGGATATTATGCAAAGCCATACGCATAATACCGATTGGGTCAGCATTAATCCGACCGGTATGTTCTATCAGTTTACGAACAACAATTATATTTCGGGAAGGACAAACTCAATTGCTTTCCATCCTTCTAACCCGAACATTATTTATATAGCCGCTGCGCAGGGCGGCGTCTGGAAAACAACAGACGGCGGTTCCAACTGGTTTCCGATTACGGATTATCTGCCTACGCTCGCATGCGGCGATATAGTGCTGGATAAGAATAACCCTAACGTTCTCTATCTCGGTACAGGCGAACTGAATTATTCCGGAGACAGCCAGTATGGAAACGGAATTTACAAATCTACTAACGCCGGCGGCTCATGGTTTCAGATAGCCACAGTTGCGCAGGTGGGAAACAAATGCTCTTACATGGCTGTCGATCCGTTCAATTCAAATATCGTCTGGATGGGCGGCAACAACGGTATCTTTAAATCAACAAACGCTGGCACGAACTGGACTAACCTGAATGCCGGCACAAATGTAAACTGCATTCTTCTCGACCCGCTGAATTCCTCAATCGTATACATTACTGTCGGCGGCTCGAATTCGGGCGCAATCAAGAAAACCACCGACGGAGGCGCAACATGGACGACTTTGTCTTCCGGACTTCCGGTTTCGATGGGAAGAATACAGCTTGCTATCGCTCCTTCAAACAATAATTATATTTATGCAAGCATCGCTGCAGCATCAGGCGGCTCCCTCGTAGGGCTTTTCAGATCTACGGATGCAGGCGGCAGCTGGACATCTATGGCGACTTCTCCGAACTATCTCAGCTCGCAAGGATGGTACGATAATGCCGTTATCGTCAAACCCACAGACCCCAATCTTGTTGTCGTGGGCGGTCTGGACGTCTACGTCTCCACTACCGGCGGAAGCAACCTCGTTCAGCGTTCGCAGTGGGCGTCTACTAACCCCGGCAATTTCTGCCACGCGGATATCCACCGCCTTGCTTATAACGGCAGCGTACTGTGGTGCTGTTCCGACGGCGGAGTTTATAAGTCGACAAATGACGGTCAGAACTGGACCGACCTTAACAGAACAATATCTACGCTTCAGTATCAAAGCGCTGATTACGACCCTACTAACATTCTTAATCTTCAGGGCGGAACGCAGGATAATAATAAACAAACCTCTACAAACGGAGGAGCTAACTGGATTCAGAGAACGACAGGCGACGGCGGTTATACTGTAATCGACCCGGTGAATACGACTTACATCTACGGACAGTACGTTAACGGCTCAATTCAGCGCTCATCCAACAGGGGATCGTCTTTTAACAGTTTTACACCTTCCGGCTCTACCGGCGGTCTGTTCTATAATCCCTATGAAATGGCACCCGGTGACCATAACACTATAGTGTTCGGAAGAGCCGATGTATGGAAAACAACGAACGCGCAGACTGCAACGTCTTCTTCAGGCTGGACCCAGATAGCGACAACTTCAGTTGTCGGAGGAAGCGTTTCGGCGATCGGTATCAGCTCGACAAATATTAATAAAATTTACATCGGCACTTCAAACGGCAGAATTCTCGTTACTTCCGATAACGGCGCAAACTGGTCGCTTACTGCGGGATATCCGTACGTCAGCGATTTCGTTGTCGACTATGCCAACGATGAAATTTGCTACGCTACGTTCGGAGGCTCCGGCGCATGGAGAGTGGCGAAAACTACTAACGGCGGACTGAACTGGACGAACATATCTTCGAACCTGCCGAATATCGCGATGAACTCCGTCGTACTTAGAACCGTACCGCCCAGAATGCTCTTCGTCGGCTCCGACCTCGGTGTCTTCCAGACAACTAATGACGGGGTTAACTGGATTGACTTCAGCAGCGGACTTCCTATGGTCGAAATCTACGATATGAAATACAAGCAGAACGTCGGCCAGATTCTTGTTGCGACACATGGCCGCGGTTGCTGGACGTTCGACCTGAACAATGTGCTCGGCGTTGATCCGTACGGACAGATTCCTGACAATTATAATCTGTCACAGAATTTTCCGAACCCGTTCAATCCTGAAACCAACATAGAATTCGACCTGCCCGTTTACGGCATGACGCGGCTCGAAGTGTATGACATGTCGGGGAAAATGGTGGATAAAATTGTCGACCAGAACCTTAACGCTGGACATTACCGCGTGCAGTGGCGCGCATCAAAGTTTGCAAGCGGCACTTACGTGTACCGCCTGCAGTCCGGCAGCTATTCATCCACCGGCAAAATGGTGCTTCTGAAGTAATTTTTAAATACAGTTAGACTGAAAATATAAAACTGCTTATTCGGAGTTTTGTCATTCCCGCGAATCCGCGAAGCGGATCGCTCTTAAACGCGGGAATCCATAAACAAAATGTGTATTGGTATATCATTTTTCAATTTTCACAAGGAGGTGAAAATAAAATGACAAGACAGTACTCCTACTTCGTATATATTCTTGCCAGCAAAAAAAATGGTACTCTTTATGTTGGTGTTACAAATAACCTTATAAGGCGTGTAATTGAACACAAGGAAAAATTGGTAAAAGGTTTTACCTCCAGATATAATGTAAACAAACTTGTATATTTTGAACCCTTCACTTATGTTGATTTGGCAATAAGACGCGAGAAAGAAATAAAGAAATGGAATCGCAAATGGAAAATTGAACTTATTGAACAAGAAAATAAGGAATGGAAGGATTTACTTTATGATTTTACCGATGAAGACGAAATAAATGCAATCAAGGAATACCTGATGATTGAGAAAGAATACGGGTTCTATAAATAAAAAGTGTCAGATCTTCGATCTGACACTTCATGGATTCCCGCTTTCGCGGGAATGACAAATCTGGTTAATAACTTAATAACACTTCCGTTTACTTTTTCTCTTCCGCCGCTTTCTTCTTCGCTGCAAGCTGCTTTTTCAGCCAGCCGGTCGTTACGGACTTCGGCCTGATAATCGGTCTGTTAAGAGCGCGGTTGAGTATTAACTGCGCCGCAAGTCCGAGCACCCTCGATACGGAGAACAAAACCGTGTAATAGTCATATTCAGTCATTCCGTAATGAAAAAGAAGAGCGCCGCTCGCCGCGTCCACGTTCGGCCACGGGTCTTTAGCTTTTCCGCCTTCCATGAGAAGCTTCGGAACGATGTTGAACAACTGTTTTACTATTCCGAATATCTCGTCGTCATCCATGTGCTTGTTGCCGAACTCAACGAATGCCGTGAATCTCGGGTCGGTCACTCTTAATACCGCGTGTCCGTATCCCGCGATGACTCTCTTGTTGTTAAGTAGATTCAGACAGTAATCCCTTACTTCGTTGTCAGAAGGAGTATGCCCGATATCATCCCTAAGTTTAATTATGAACCTTAAACATTCCTGGTTTGCAAGTCCGTGCAGAGGTCCCGCAAGTCCGTTTAAACCGCCGCTTACGGAGAAGTAAACGTCAGACAGCGCGGAGTTGATAGTCTGCGTAGCCATCGCGCTTACGTTTCCGCCTTCGTGGTCGGAGTGAAGCACCATGTACAGCCTCATTAGGTCTGCGAACGAACCGTCCGGGTCCTCGACTCCGAGCAGCCTCGCGTAGTTCGCAGCCCAGTCAAGCCTGAAGTCGGGGTTTATTCTCGGTCCCTTGTTGAATTTCCTTCTGTAAATGTATGCCGCGATTATCGGTATGCGCGCTATCAGGTTCAGAGAATCCCACAGCATCGGCTCCCACAGCATGTCCTTCGGCATTCCTTCGTCGTAACGTTTTCTGAAAAACGATTCGTTCTCCATCACAAGCACGGCCGAGTTCAGCATTACCATCGGATGCGTTTCCATCGGAAGGGCGTTGATTGTGTTCCATACGTAAAAAGGAACGTCGCCTCTTCTTCTTAATTCCCACTGCAGGTCTTCAAGCGCTTCGTCATTCGGAAGTTCGCCCGTAAGCAGAAGATAAAAAATTTCTTCGGGGAGTTTGTCCGTAAGCTCAAGAATCGGAATACCTCTGATGATAAGTCCCGTATCGAGGCCTACTTCAGAAGTATCGCAAATCAGTGATTTAATTCCTCTCATGCCGCCGAATATCTGTTCGGTTGTCACTTCGTTAATCACTTCGTTCGGACCCATTCCGAATACTTCGGCAGCTTCTTTTCTGAGACCCGGGATAATTTCCGCGAGTTTGTCTCTGAGTATCATAGTTTATTGTTTTATGTTAATAAATTTTATCAGTAATTCTAAAGCAATGCAGTTTTTCCCCCTATGCAATACTATTAAAATTGAATTAATTTCAATTAAGTATTAACTTAACAATACTCAGTAATTTAAAGTTTTTTTTAATTATATGAAAATCATATATCACGGACACGCTTTCGTCGAATTCGTTACCGGAAAACACAATATTCTGGCCGACCCGTTCGTTACCGGAAACCCGAATTGCGACGTAAAACCGCAGGATATTAAGTGCGATTTCATTATCCCGACTCACGGCCACGGCGATAACTTCGGGGATACAATCGAACTTGCGAAGAAAAATGACGCCACTGTTATAGGCATCTACGAAATTGCTACCTACTGCGGAAACAGAGATGTGAAAGCCCATCCGATGAATATCGGCGGCGGATATAATTTTCCGTTCGGACGCGTTAAACTGACGATGGCACAGCACTCCTCGTCTTTTCCCGACGGTACCTACGCCGGCGACGCTTACGGTTTCATACTGTCGGCAGAAGGAAAAAACGTCTATCAGGCGGGCGATACAGGCCTCTTCTATGACATGAAACTCATAGGGGAAATGCACAGGATCGACGTGGCGCTGCTGCCGATCGGCGACGACTTCACGATGGGAGTCGACGACGCCGTCAAGGCCGCCGAATTCTGCGGCGCGGATACGATTATTCCGATTCATTACAACACATTCGATATCATTAAATCAGACGCGAATGACTTTAAACGTAAAATCGAATCAATCGGAAAGAAGTGCGTTGTTATGAAACCCGGCGATATTTACGAATTATAAAATCGGATTAGTGCAGAAAATTATTTCTATATCAAACCAGAAAGGCGGCGTCGGTAAAACTACTACAGCCGTCAATCTGTCGGCGTGCATTGCTAAACTCGGAATAAAGGTTCTCCTCGTCGACGCCGACCCGCAGGCGAATGCCACGACGGGCATGGGCATTGAAGCGAAAGACGACGGAAAAAGCGTTTATGAACTGCTCGTCAGCGATACGAAAGCAGCCGATACGATAAAGCCGACTCAGATTGAAAACCTTTATATAATTACGTCCAACATAAACCTTGTCGCCGCTGAACTTGAACTCGTTTCGCTTCAGAACAGGGAACGCATGCTCAAGGATAAACTCGCGGAACTGTCCGACCACGGCAGCGGTTATGATTTTGATTTCATTTTTATCGATTGCCCGCCGTCACTCGGACTTATAACGGTTAATTCCCTGAACGCGGCGGATACGGTGCTGATACCGGTTCAGTGCGAATATTACGCGCTGGAAGGACTCTCGGCGCTTCTTAACACGATTAAAATGGTTAAGAATTCCTTCAACGCGAATCTTTCGATTGAAGGATACCTGCTTACGATGTTCGATTCGAGATTAAGACTCGCGAATCAGGTCGAGGCGGAACTCAGAAAATATTTTGCTGACAAAGTGTTCAGTACTAAGATTGCAAGGAACGTTAAAATAGGCGAGGCGCCGAGTTACGGCAAACCGGTGATAGTTTACGACCCGCTCTCTTCGGGCGCGGGCAATTACACGGAACTTGCGAGAGAATTTGTAACAAGAAACAATAAAACTATATCAAATAATTAATGGATACAAAAGGCGGACTGGGAAAAGGCCTTTCGGCTCTTTTCGAAAACAGAAACATCGACCCTAATAACCCGAACGGAGACGCTGCGAAACCTTCGACAGGAAAACTTTTCATAGAAATCAATAAGATCAGAACCAATCCTTTCCAGCCCAGAGAAGATTTCGACGAAACGAAACTTAATGAACTTGCCAACTCAATAAAGAAAAAAGGCGTGCTCCAGCCGATTACGGTGAAAGCGGCCGAAGACGGAAACGGTTTCATACTGATATCAGGCGAACGCAGACTGCGCGCCGCTAAAATAGCCGGGCTCGCGGAAATTCCAGCGTTCATTTACGATACGAAAGACGAAAGCAAGGAAAACCTTCTTGAACTCGCGCTTATTGAAAACGTCCAGCGCGACGACCTTAACCCGATGGAACTGTCGGATTCATACAGGCGGCTCGTCGACGAGTGCAATCTCACGCAGGAACAGATTGCCGAAAAGGTAAGCAAGCAGAGAAGCACCGTCGCTAACTTCCTGCGCCTTCAGAAACTTCCCGCGGAAATAAAACTTTCTTTAAGGAAGAATGAAATCACCGAAGGACACGCCAGAACAATACTCCGCCTCGATGAACCCGAAGCGCAGATAGCCATATGGAAAAGAATTCTTGAAGAAAACCTTTCAGTCAGGAAACTGGAAGAACTCACGGAGAAACAGGCTAAGAAAAAGAAGAAGAAAAAATCGGCGTCGACGGCGGTTAACAGCGAATACGAGGAAATCCAGAACAAACTCCGCCGCTACTTCGGCACGAGAGTTATAGTTAAACCGAAAACAAAACAGACAGGCGAAATTATAATCGAATATTATTCCAACGATGACCTCGAAAGAATTATCGAACTGTCCGAAAAACAAAGCTAGGAAAATGAAAACACTGCTATATACAGACAAAGCTCCGAAGCCCATAGGACCTTACTCCCAGGGCGTTCACTACGTCGAATTCAACGGACTGTTCTTCACCTCCGGTCAGATAGCTCTGGGCCCGGATGGGAACATCGTTTCTGACAACATACAGGATCAGACAAAAACAGTGTGCGAAAATCTCGGACACATACTTAAGGAACACGGCTCTTCTCTCGACAACACGATAAAAACAACAGTGTACCTGAAGGATATTACCGAGTTCCCCGCGATGAACGAAATCTACGGAAAGTACTTCGGCGTCTCGCTTCCTGCGCGAAGCACAGTCGAAGTCGCGCGCCTTCCGAAAGACGCGAAAGTGATGATAGACGTCATCGCGCATAAGTGATAAAGTGTGGCGTCAGATGTTACCATCTGACGCGGCAGGCGAAGCCTGCCAGGTTTTTGTACTGTTATCCCCGGATATACGTTCGGCGTTTACCCCGAGAACTCGGGGCATCCCGATTTTTTGGGAATCTTAGCGGGGATCTCAAAAATAATACAGGACTTTCAATAAAGTATATTCAATCAAAAAATGGATACTCCAACCTCTCAACCCGCGGATGTCTCTAAAGACATTGCCTTGAGCATAGCCATTACCGCCGCTCTCACGCTCATTATCGGCTATGTGTTTTTCCGTTTTGAAATTTTCAATTTTCATATGTCAACTTCACAGATAACCGTAAATGCCGTTGTCGGCCCGGTTTTCTTCTGGCTCTGGAGAAAAATTAATATTAAAATTGCTGTTGCGGCCGTTCTCCTTCTGTTTCTCGCGGAACAGGCGTTCATTATAAAAAGCGTGAGACCTATCATTATCAACGGACAGGCGTTTTTCTTTCTTGCCCTTATTTTTTCAATAGTGCTCTATGATACCTTCTTTTCGAAAATGCGCAAATATGTGCGTCCGTTCATTCTGATGTTTCTCCTGGCGTTCTTCAGCGTGATGGAGGTTACTATTCAGTTCTTTCTACTGAAACTTTTCAACATCGCGGATTATGAACTATCCATGCTGTATAGGACGCTTTTCCCGCAGACCCTGCTGGGCGGTCTTTCCGGCCTGGGTCTCGGTCTCGGCTTCCTGATTTCCGGATTGATACTCAAAGAAATAAAACAAAATCCCGGCACCGAATAAATTATTAAACAAAAAATCCGTTTGAATCTGTGTCAATCAGTGGCAGAAAAATAAACAATAAAATATCTGTGTCAATCTGTTTCATCCGCTCTTTCTGTGTTCCGTTAAAAAGCAATGACTGTTCCAAGTAAGTATATTGATATTATTGTAATTATTACGAAAATTTAACCAACAACGACTTGATTGCGGGAAACGATAAAAAATAATCTTCAATCCAAACTCGGAAACCTTCCCTCGGCTCCGGGCGTGTATCAGTTCAAGGATGCATCAGGCAAGGTCATATATGTTGGCAAAGCCAAAATCCTCAAAAACCGCGTCAGGCAATACTTTCAGGCCCGTCCCGGTCAGGCGAAAACCGAAGCGATGGTCGCAAAGATCGCCGACCTCGAAATCATCAAGACGGACAATGAGATCGAAGCCCTCATACTCGAGTTCAATCTCATCAAACAGTTAAAACCCAGATACAACGTTCTGCTTAAAGATGACAAGACTTATCCGTATATCGTAATCACAAACGAACCCTTCCCGCGCGTATTTCCGACGCGCAAGAAACGAAACGACGGCTCGCGTTACTTCGGTCCTTACACCGACGTGAAGACAATGCGCTTCGCGCTTAAATCAATTCGCGATATTTTCACGATACGCTCCTGTAACCTGAATCTCAACGATGAAACGATTAAGGAAGAGAAGTTCAAGGTCTGTCTTGATTACCATATCAAGAAATGCGAAGGACCCTGCGTCGGCCTGCAGTTGCAGAAGGACTACAATGAAATGATTGACCAGGTGGCGAAACTACTTAACGGGAAAACGACGACTCTGGAAAAAGAGCTCCGCTCGAGAATGGAAGAGTATTCCGCCAATATGATGTTCGAACAGGCAGCACGCGCCCGCGATAAGATGGAAGCGCTGTCGGTCTATAATTCGAAACAGAAAATGGCGGGCGAGGAAATCATCGACAGGGACGTTTTCGCCGTCGTTACCGAAGATAACGACGCCTGCGGCATGGCGCTTAAGATACGCGACGGCAGGGTGATAGGCAAATCGCATTTCTATTTCGGTAACGTTCTCGAGAAACCGAAAGAGGAGATTCTCGAAAACCTCGTTACGAATTATTACCTGAAATCCGATTTTATTCCGGATGAGATTTTCTTTCCGTTCGAAATGGAAAACACGGACGCGCTGGAAAATTGGCTTACGGAAAAGAAGAAGCAGAAAGTTGAGATTGTAGTTCCGAAGATTGGCGACAAGGCGAAACTCGTTCATATGGTGGAAAGCAACGCGACACTGATGCTCAAAGAACTGAAACTCGCGAAGATGAAACGCGAGTACATAGCTCCGTCTGTCGAATCTCTGAAACGCGACCTCCGCCTGAACCGCCTTCCCAGGCATATAGAGTGCTTCGACATATCGCACATACAGGGAACTGATACGGTGGCATCGATGGTCGTCTTCCGCGACGCGAAACCTAAAAAATCGGAATACAGAAAATATAAGATAAGAAGCGTAAGCAACGAAACGGGTGAACCTGACGATTTTCTCTCAATGCGCGAAGTGATTCACCGCCGTTTCCGCCGGCTCAGCGAGGAAGGGCAGGAATTCCCTGACCTTGTTGTAATCGACGGCGGCAAAGGTCAGCTATCTTCCGCGGTTTCAGTGTTCAATGATATGAATATAGAAATCGCGAATCCGCGAGGCGAATCCATTGAAGACAAACTCAAAGCGCCGAACTTAATAGGACTGGCGAAACGTCTTGAAGAGGTCTTTATGCCGAACGACCCCGATCCGCACACTGTGCCGAAAACCTCAAGCGGTTTAAAGCTGTTACAGAGAGTGAGAGACGAAGCGCACAGGTTCGCGATAGAATTCCACCGCAGCCTGCGCAGCAAAAGAACGATAGTCTCCGAACTGAACGAAATAAAAGGCATCAGCGACGCTTCCGCGAAGAAACTCCTTACGAAGTACGGTTCGTTCGAAGGCGTGAAAGAAGCCGTGCTTTCGAACGAAGAGGAATTCGCTCTCGATATGGGCAAACGCATAACAGGCGCCCTCGTAAAGTATTTCTTCGATGCGGAGGAAGATGCGGAAAGTAACACAGATAACGATAATGAAGAATTAGAGTCAGACAAAAAGAATGAGTCAAGTATAAAATCATAGCAATAATTGATAATTAGATCTTTCAGTAACCCCACTCTTTAGAGTGGGGTAAAGGAGAAAAGGAGATAGCGGCTTTAGCCGCAGAATTATTTCTTTAAAGCGAGTTCAGTACTAACCCCACTCTTTAGAGTGGGGTAAAGGAGAAAAGGAGATAGCGGCTTTAGCCGCAGGAAAAGAAACGGAGTTATTCCGGAACAATAAAATAAAACAACAAAGTTATGTCATACGTAAAAGTCTGGCTACATTGCGTATGGGGTACAAAGAGCAGAAGACATTTATTGGATGATGAAGTACGCCATAAAGTTTTCAGCCATATAAAGCAAAATGCTTTGCTGAAGAATATTTATATTGATATTATTGACGGTTACACCGACCACGTACATTGCCTGGTTTCGCTGAATGCTGACGAAAGAATATCTGATGTAATGCGGCTGCTAAAAGGTGAATCGTCTTACTGGGTTAACAAAGAGAGATTGACAGCGTGGAAATTTGAATGGGCTAAGGAATACTTTGCGGTTTCCGTAAGTGAATCTGCAGTAGAGAACGTTCAGGCATATATCCGGAATCAGGAGAACCATCACAGGAAAAGATCTTTCCGGGAGGAATGCGAAGAAATGATTAGAAGATATAATTTTAAGATAAATAATGACGATATTCCCGGTGACTAAAGTCACCGTATTTTTTCTTCTTTACCCCACTCTAAAGAGTGGGGTTACTTAAGAGCAAAATATTGTTCTCTTATAATAACGAATAAAGAAATTGTTCGTTAATATTAAAATACTTTTTGCTAATTAAACCAGCCCTGCTCTTAGAGTAGGGGAATTAAATACACATTATGGCAAAAAAGAAAGCTCCGAAAACATTCATCCTCGACACGAATGTCATTCTGCACGACGCCACCTGTATTCTTCAGTTTGAAGAGAATGACATAGTAATTCCGCTCGCGGTAATCGAGGAAATCGACCATTTCAAAAGAGGCAGCCAGGTTATCAACCTGAACGCCCGCGAATTTGCCAGAACTCTCGATAACCTCACCGGCAACGCCCTCTTCAACGGCGGCGTCTCGCTCGGCAGGGGAAAAGGCAAGGTTAAAATTGCCATCACAAAAAGTTTAAGCGATGAAATACGCGAGATATTCAGGGAAGATACTCCCGATCACAGGATTTTAAGCACTGCCTATGAACTCAGAAAAAAATCCAAAGACCCGAATTCCATCGTGCTTGTTACAAAAGACGTGAATCTCCGCATGAAAGCGAAAGCTATCGGAGTGCTTTCCGAAGACTATACGACCGACCATATCGGTAACATAGAGGAACTCTACAGCGGTAAGGACATCGTCGAGGATTTCAGCGACGACCTGCTGAATAAAATCTATCAGATACCATTCAAGATTCCGGCGAAGGATGTCATCAAGAAAGATAAAAACGAAGTTCACCCGAATAAGTTTTATATAATTAGAAACAAGAGCCGGTCGGTTCTTGGATACCTGGACCCCCTGAAGGAATTCGTTGAAAGAATAGATAAGAATCCCTCTTACGGAATAATGCCGCGCAATGCCGAGCAGACATTCGCGATGAACGCCCTTATAAACAAAAGCATTCCTCTCGTCTCCATAACCGGAAAAGCGGGCACGGGCAAAACCTTGCTGGCGCTGGCTTCCGCGCTTGCAGTGAAAAAGGAATACAGGCAGATTTATATCGCGCGTCCGATTATTCCGCTTAGCAATAAAGATATAGGCTATCTGCCGGGCGATGTCGACAGCAAACTTGCGCCTTATATGCAGCCGCTCTGGGATAATCTTAAAGTCATTCAGGACCAGTATCCCGATACCGACAAACACCATCAGGCGATTTCCAACATGGTGAAAGAAGAAAAACTGATTGTCGAACCGCTGAGTTACATACGCGGACGCAGCCTGCAGAGAATATTCTTCATAGTCGACGAGGCGCAGAACCTGACGCCGCATGAAATCAAAACAATTATTACCCGCGTCGGCGAAGGAACGAAACTTGTCTTCACGGGCGACATTTATCAGATAGACCACCCGTACCTCGATTCTATGTCGAACGGGCTTTCTTATCTGATAGAGCATTTCAAAGGTCAGAAACTTTATGCGCATATAAATCTTGAGAAGGGCGAACGTTCGGAACTCGCCGAACTCGCCAGTAATTTACTTTAAAAAGAATACGAAAATGAAAATAGGATATCTTCAGTTTAAGCCGGAACTTCACAACCCTTCGGTGAATACAGAAAAGGTCTCGGACTTTATATCGGGTGCGGACTTCGACCTGCTCGTGATTCCCGAACTCGCGAATTCAGGGTACCTGCTGAGTTCGATTGACGAAATGGTAAAGATTTCCGAGAATCCGGATACGGGAAAGTTCTGCGCGATGCTCAAAAAAGTAAGCAAGAAGAAAAACGCGTGCATTGTTTCGGGTTTCTGCGAAAGCACGAAAGACGGAAATCAGAACGTTTACTATAATTCTTCAATACTCGTCTTTCCCGACGGAAAATTCCGCATATACAGGAAGACTCATCTATTCTATAACGAAAAGAATTTCTTTCAGCCGGGCAATACAGGTTTCTGGGTCTACGACGTTCCTTCGGAAAAATACGGAGTCGTTAAAATCGGAATGATGATATGCTTCGACTGGATATACCCTGAAGCAGCGCGGACACTGGCTTTGCGGGGTGCGCAGATAATCTGCCATCCGTCGAATCTCGTTATGCCGTACTGCCAGAACTCGATGTACGCGCGTGCAATCGAGAATCACGTCTTTACAATTACCGCCAACAGAATAGGAACTGATACAATAGGGAAGGATTCCGTGTCGTTTACAGGCGGCAGCGTAATACTCAATCCGAAAGGAGAATATCTTTCTCGCGCCTCTGTTGACAAAGAAGAACTCAACGTGATTGAAATAAACCCGCTTGACGCGAAGAACAAATTCATAAACGACAAGAACAACCTCTTCGACGAGCGCCGCGAAATGTTCTACTACAGGTAAGAAAATAATTATGTATTGTCATTCCGGCGAAGGCCGGAATCCAGGGAAAAAGGGATGCATTGCATCCCTTTTTTAAAAGCTCCATAAACCGAAAAGAACTAAAACTCATCTCTTTCCACCATCAAAATCAGATTCTGCGGAACGATAAAATATTTCTCGTCCTTGTACAGTACTTCTATCGAACCTTTCTGCATGAATATCGCCAGGTCGCCTTCTTTCACCTGCAGCGGAATGTATTTCACCTTTTCCTCCGCATTCTTCCACATCTCCGTCTCGTCTTCCGACGACTGCGCCAGCGGATACCCCGGCCCCACTTTCATCACGTAACCGTACTGCACCACCTCCCTTTCCTGTACGCCGGGAGGCAGGTACAATCCCGTTTTTGTCTTATCCGACAGGGACTTCGGCTTAATCAGCACCCTGTCCCCCACAATCATTAAATTCCTTAATTTATTTTCTGCCATTTCCATTCTGAATTATTTTTTATAAAATTACTGAAATTACTCCCACAATTCACCCCATAATCTTCAGAGCATTTATGAAATAATATTTTGACTTACGTGAAAGTACGTGAATAAAATCGGCAATGTAAATCCGGAATTCTATTTAAAAGTAGAGAAGAAAGTTCTTGCAAAGATTTTGAAAGGAATAAAAAGGTTCTGAGTATACCTGATACGTTTATACACGTGAAGATAAGACAAATCACGCTAAGGCATGATTATATTTCCATGCCGGCATTAATGACAAAACTCTATGTACTTAAATACTGATACATTAAATTATCATCAGGTATCCGCACTATTTCCAAAGGAAAAGCGCATATTCCCGGATTAAGGCCCGAGGCTGCTTCCAGACGAATGTTCTTTCCCGCTTATTTTATTAATACCATTCTTTTTACTTCGGTAAAATCACCTGCAGTCAGTTTGTAAAAATATACTCCTGCCGCTAATTGCCCGCCGTTAAATACTGCTTCGTATTCACCCGGCTTCAATTTTTCGTTTATTAGGACTGATACCTCCTTGCCAAGAATATCATACACTTTTAGTTCAACAAGCCTCGTATCCTTTATGTTGAAACGAATCCTTGTCGTCGGATTAAACGGATTCGGATAGTTTTGAAGTAGTTCGTATTTTAAATAAACGTTATTCTCGTTGACAGATACGCTGTTTTTCAGCTGCATGATGATGCACCAGTTCATAAGCATGCCGACATCGCCTGCTTTCGTGTCCAGTATACGTAATATCCATGGACCGTCCGCGGATAAGTTATTAAATGTACTCAAAGGGTTTTGCGGTCTGAAACTTCCCGTGAAAGGCGGTGTTCCTTGTGTAATGGATGTAGAGGCGCTGTCGTCAAAAGTCGTATTTGTGTAGTTTGCTCCTCCTGTCCCGTTGTTCTGGCTTAAAGTTAACGATGTGTTTGCTCCCCGGATCTGTAATATCAAATCACCGTCATTAGGATGGTTAATCGTTAGATTTACTTTTAAGTTTACTATAGATTTGGAATTCTGATTTAACGGTATAGTATCAAGCGTAAATGTTAAATCATTTATCGGTTTGGGCAAAGTGTTTGAGCATTGATTAAGAATATTATAAATGTCATAAGAAAATGTTACAGGGGGCGCGGTTACTCCCGGCGGATTAATACCGCTGCCGCCGTTCGGCAAAGTAACGCATACAGATCCCGCGGAATCCTGAAGGGAAAAATAGTAATATACTTTAGAACCGGAAGGGCTGCCCGGTATAATAAATTTGAATGTATCCTGCAGCGTTGAAAAGGCGTTTACATAATTGTAAACTCCGGAATTGACTTTATAATAAAGCCTTGGAGCATTATTCCCGGACGCTGTCCTGAACGGGGATTTTATGTAAACCTTTGCTACCCTTGAACTTGTTTCGAATGTGTTTGTGAGTGGCATATGGTTCATCATCACGTTGCAGTCAAGGGCTAACGTCAGGATTGTCGCAATATTGCATTTCACATACCTGTAAAAATAAGGGACATTGAGCTTGTCAAAACTTTCGTTTTTTGTGTGGACGAAATAGTTGAAACATCTGTACGATTCTATAGTACAGACGGACTGAAAGCCCCTGTACCAGAAAGCCCACGAATCAACACCCTTGTCTCCCTGATTTACACTTAGGATCTTTGGAGAAAATGTAAAGCCGGTGTTGTACGACTGATTACACCCGACTACGCAGTTATATAAACCATATGAGTTTGTATCGGTGAAAACTTCAGCATACGATCCGCACGTATTATAACCCAGCATGTCAATATCCAGAGCGCCGAGAATTGAATCTCCGCGAAAATAACAACTGTCCGCGAATCCCGTGCTTCCTAACAGATACGGGAGAGGTTCCTCTTCATCAAGCGCGACAAAAATTATTGTATAATCGGTGTTGAAATTCTTCAATAGTCTTGCAGCCTCAAGAACGGCGCATACTCCGGATGCGTCATCGTCAGCTCCGTGTATTGTGTCGTACATACCAGGTAAAACGGGCCAGAGTATATTATCGTAATGAGCGCAGATTACAAATTTCTTGTTCGGATATTTTGTGCCGGTCTTCTCCGCATATACATTGACGCATATCGAGTCGTTCCTCTGGTATTTTGGACTGTATCCGTAGCTCTGGAATTTCTCGTAAATATACTGCGCTGCTTTTACGTTGCCCGGGGAGATCCATGCGCGCGAATATATCAGTTGCTGAACTCCACCAATTGTGACTAAAGTGTCTCCGCTAAGTTCCTTGCACATCTTTGATATTGACTGAGCGGAAACAAGGTTAAGAATTGAATCGATTTTTTGATTGTGGATGATTTGGGGTATAACAGCGCTCGGGGATAAATACAATATTATGAGCAGAAAATAGAACGATTTTACACGTTTCATGTTTTCTCCTTAATACTATTATTATTAACAACAATAACAGTATTCTAAAAGACTTTCAAGCGATTTTTCATTATCGCTACTCAAAAGCTTTGATTTAGCGCTTCGGGAATGCTAAACAGGACTTCATAATGAGTATTATGTGTCTCTCGAAATGATCCCGGCCTGCGCCGGGATGATAAATAAATCTTCTATAACTAACCACTAACCCCCGCTCTCAATTACTAATTACTAATTGCTATTTGATGTACCGAAAATCCGTTCCTGCCTTCAACTGCACAAGAAACTCGTACATCAATTGAATTGTTTTTTCGATATCGTCCTTGTGTACCATCTCGACCGTCGTGTGCATGTATTTCAGCGGTATCGATATCAGTGCTGATGCCACGCCCATTCCCGAGTACGCGAACGCGTCAGTGTCCGTACCCGTCGCGCGGTAAACAGTATCGCGCTGGAATTTTATCTTCTTCCTGTTCGCGGTATCGATAAGCATGTTCAGCACGTTGTTATGCACCGCCGGACCGTACGTCAGAACAGGCCCTTCGCCTGTCTTCGTGTCGCCCTGCGATTTCTTATCGTACATCGGAGCGTGTGTGTCGTGTGTAACGTCCGTTACTATCGCAAGATCGGGTTTTATCCTTCTTGAAATCATTTCCGCTCCGCGCAGCCCGATTTCTTCCTGCACTGAATTAACTACATACAACCCGAAAGGAAGTTTTTTCTTCTTTTCTTTCAGCATCCTCGCGACTTCTGCTATCACGAAACCGCCCATCTTGTTGTCTAAAGCGCGGCCTACGAAATACCGGTTGTTAAGCATTATGAGCTCGTCCTCGAATGTGGCTACGCAGCCAACGTGTATTCCCATCTTCTCGACTTCCTTCTTTGACGTGCATCCGCAGTCGAGGAATATATTCTTCATCGAAGGCGTCTCTTCAGTTTTCGGGTCTCTTACGTGTATGGCCGGCCATCCGAACACCGCTTTTACAATGCCCTTCTTCGTATGTATGTTCACACGCTTCGAAGGCGCTATCTGATGGTC
>CAIKZJ010000043.1 GCA_903831845.1 uncultured Ignavibacteriota bacterium | reverse complement strand
TTGTTATGAAAATCACGGAACATATGTGGACACTACATATACAGTGCTGACAATAAACCTGAATAAAGGATGGAACACACTTGTAAGCATAGTAACCGCCAAATCTAACGGCAGGATGGAATATCTCGTGCATTGCACGGATTACAATCTCACGACTGTCTGGGACTACTATATAAATCCCTGAAGCACAAAACAAAATACCTGCAAATCCGGATTAAACAGATGCTGCGGTAATCTGTTTTTCCGTCCGTTTTTTCGTAATAATATACTTTACTCTTAATTTTATTTTTCCAATCTTAGGTCTTTAAAAGGAGAACACATGGATTTACAATCAAACCTTAATAAAATAAAGGGAAACGAGTCATTTCTTGAAAGAATGAAACGACTCATACCGGGATACGACGGTTACGTAAACCGCGATAATTCCCGCGAACTCGACACGATTCTTCGCAATCAGCTGGCTCTTAAACTCGAATCCAATAAAGTTAAAATTTCTAACGCAGTTTCGAATCTGACTTCGGCAGGACGTTTGTTCGAAACCGCGAATATAGACAAGATTGACAAGAAGAACGAAACAGCGATAGCGAAATTCAAGTCGGCGGCGCGCGGATACAGCGGCGCATTCGACGTCGTGAAGGTAAAAGAGGAAAAACTCACGCAGCTTTATAATTTCGACGAATCGCTTCTGACGAACGTGGAAAACGTCTGCGGTCTTTTCGGCGAACTCGAGAATGCGAGCAAAACCGGCGGCAACGTGCAGGAATCGGTTTCGAAAATCGGCGCGGTACTGGACGACCTGATACAGAAATTCAGCGACAGGGAAAGCATCCTCAGCGCTCTTTAAAATCAAAAATTAAAATTTATAATTTAAAATCTAAAATCTGAAAAAATGGCTTTAATAGACGTAATACAATTCTTCGACGAAACGGGAAGAACTATGGTTCACCGCGAGCCGCAGGACGGGTCCGCGGCATTCAGGCTCGGAACGCAGCTTATAGTTCAGGATTCGCAAAAGGCTCTTTTCTACAGAGACGGGAAAGTGCTTGATGAATTCGATGCGGGAAGACACACGCTGACGACAGAGAACATTCCATTTCTGACAAAGCTTATAAGTCTGCCTTTCGGCGGAACATCGCCGTTCCAGGCGCAGGTGTATTTCATATCGATGAAGAAATTCATCGACCTTAAGTGGGGCACGAAATCGCCGATCAATTTCCGCGACGCGGAACTCACCTTCGTCCAGCTAAGGGCTTCGGGAAAGTTCTCGATAAGGATTAAAGACGCGAGGCAGTTCATGATGGAGCTTGTTTCGACGCAGGGGCTTTTCACGACAAACGAGATCGAGGATTACCTGCGGGACGGAATCGTATCGCGGCTAAACACTGTGCTCGGGCAGAACCTGAAGACAATATTCGACCTCGCGCAGTACTATCCGCAGATTGAGACTGCCGTAAAAGCGTCGGTAACAGATTTCTTCACCTCGCACGGAATCGAACTTACCGACTTCATCATCGCGGGAATAGTTCCGCCGGAAGAAGTTCAGGAAAAGATAAACGAAAGAAGTTCGATGGGCGCCGTAGGAAACCTTGACCAGTACATGAAGTTCAAAGCAGCGCAGTCGCTCGAAAAAGCCGCGGAGAACGAAGGCGGCGGCGGAATGGCAGGAATGGGCGCGGGAATGGGCGCCGGTATGATGATGGCGAACATGATGGGCGGTATGATGAACAATATGAACCAGCAGGGCGGTCAGCAGCAGCAACAGCAGCAAAAGATGTCAGCGGATGAGATCATGGCGACAATAGAAAAACTCGGCAAGATGAAAGAAAGCGGTCTTATAACGCCGGAAGAGTTCGACGCCAAGAAAAAAGACCTGCTTTCGAAATTATAATTTGAAATCCGGCTAAAGGAAGAAATTAAAAATTAGTTTACCCCCGCCTTCCGGCGGGGGCAATTTAAAAAGTAATTACTAATTATTAATTACTAATTACTAATCGTAAAAATTATGCAGGAATTATCGCAATCAAAGATTGTATGTCCGCAGTGCGCGGGTGAAAACGACATTCCTCCCGACGGAAGGTTTCTGGAATGCACGTTTTGCGGCTCGGCAATATACATAGACAAGAGCAAGGTTGTCAACCGGTTCGTCATTGCATCGAATTTCAGCGAAGAGCAGGCGGAAGGAAACCTGAGGCGCTGGATGGCAGGCAACTTTCAGGTTAAAGACCTTGATAAAAATTCCGTAATATCGGCGAAGTATTTTTATTACTTTCCGCTCTGGTATTTCAAGGCCAGCGACAGGGGAGCCGATAAAATTTACTTACAGCCCGCGACATCGACATCGGTTTCCGAAATAAAGAACGTTCAGATACCGGCAGGAAGCATGAAACCGTTCAGCAAGAAGGAATTCAATCCGGCGCAGTTCGTGAATCCCGACGTGCTTTATGACAACGCCCGCAACTGGCTTGAACAGACGGGAGTAACGAGAGAAAGCGTCGCGGAATCGAGCCTTGTTCATATTCCGTTCTACCAGTTTTATTACGCGTTCGGCGGAAAGCAGTACACAGCGATGGTCGAGGCTTCATCGGGAATGGTTTACGCTAACCTCTGGCCAGCGAAGAGCGAAATACCTTTCAGGATGCTCTTCGGATTAAGCATAGCGACATTTCTTATTGTCAGCGTGCTGTCATTCGTCATAGGTTTCGCGGTCGGCGGAAGGGGTTATAATCCTCTTCTGTTAGGCGAGATAGTAAAGATTTTCGGATACGGAGCCGCATCGGTTCCGCTTGTCATCATCGCTTATTTTGTAGCAAAAAAAGTTTAGAATCATGGAAGAAACAATTACCCAGCAGGCGATACGCCTGAAAAAGGAAAAAGTAATAAAAGGCATAACCTGTCCGTCATGCAGCGGAGAGCTCGACCTTGCGGAGGGAGTGAGGACGCTGAACTGCAAGTTCTGCGGAACGCTGCTCGTGGCAAAAGATACGGCAGGAACCACAATGCGTTTCAGCGTTGTCAGGAAACTGAAGAGAGAGGACGCCATAAACCGCGCGTACAACTGGCTCGGAAGCGGACTCTCGAAAGCCAAAGGGCTGAGGGCGAACTCGAAAATCACTGAAGCGTATCTAGCGTACATTCCATACTGGAGAGTCTCCGCCGACGCGGTCGGATGGATTTTCGGACAGGAAAAGAAAACGCGCACGTCCGGCAACAGCACGGAAACTTATTATGAAGACGTTGAAAAAAGAATTATGACATCGTTCGACAGAACTTATGCCGCATGTGAAGTCTCGGAGCTGGGTGTGAAGCACGTAAATCTGACCGGCGATGAGATTGTGCCCGCGAACATCGAGGTTCTTCAGGGAGACGGAATGGTGTTCAACGTGGTTTCGTCGGAGAAGGACGCGTTCGAGCATGCGCTTGAAAGGTTCAAAGAGGAATCGAGGGCTTCCGCGAAAGTCGACAGGGTATCATTCGAGCACATCGACCTGATAAGGAAAAGCATTTCTATAGTTTATTATCCGTTATGGGTAATAAGGTATTCTTATTCGAACCGCGTTTACCAGGTTGTTGTCGACGGGGAAGACGGGACAATATGTTACGGCAAGGCGCCCGGCAACAATCTTTACAGGGCCGTCGTGGGTATAATCGGAATGGGCGCGGGAATGTTTCTCACTACACTGCTCGGGGCTTTTTCGATTGCGAAGAATTCAGCTAAATTCAGTTTTGCCGTTTTCATAATTGCGTTTATTATAGGGATAGTTCTCATACGCGGGGCGTACAAGAAGTTCAGGTACGGCGGCGAGATTGAGGAGGGTACAGGCATAGGCGAGGATTCGAAGAAAATCGCAGTCTCGCAATCCATGAGCGAGGGCACAACGGGCGAAGTAATGAGCGTTGCAAAAAACGTAGCCGCCTCGGCAGTCGTCGGAGCGGTCCTTGGTTCAATTTTTAACAGCGATTAAATTATGTCAGAATTCAAATTAGAAGCTATCAAGTGCAAGAACTGCGGCAGCGGCCTTATGGTCGAATTGAACGACCTCATAACATACTGCACGAACTGCGGCAGCGGTTTTGAAATACTCGGCGGCGAGATGAAGCCGATAGAAATAAATTTCGCGCAGCCGGCCAGGCCTGCGGAGGGCGATATAGTATATAAGCCTTTCTGGATACTGAAGACGAGCGTAACCATTCTTGAAAGAACTTCCAGCGGAGGATTCCTGAAGAATCTTTTCGGCGGCAACGACGGTTCGGGCGGGACTATAAAGTTCTACATACCCGCTTTCAGGATGCCGGTGGATAATCTTCGTGAACTGGCGTCGGCGTTCACAGTTAAAGATCCCGTTGCGTCGCCGCAGAAATTCAACGTCAAAGTCACGGGATTCTCATACGGAAGGGAAGACGCGCTGAAAATTGCGGAGTTCCTGTTAATATCATTTGAGGCTGAAAAGAGCGATACGATGAAAACATTCAGGTTTGAAATAAACGTTGATTCGTACGAAATACTCGGAATACCGTTTTACAAACTATCCAACGGCTCTTTGAGGGACGCTATCATCGGCCTGTCAATCTGATTTTAATATAATTTTTGATTTTGAGAAGGTTCGGTTTTTAACCGGACCTTTTTTTATATAAAAAATTTTAAATGCATATTAAAAATTATTATATGATGCAATTTTTTATATAAGAATAGAAATATATGCTCTAATTGTTTAAAGTTAATTGTTATCTGTTAATTGAATTGGAGTTTATTTACAGGCGGTAATTAGTATTTTTAAGCATGAGAAGCACGGGACATAAGACATCGGGGGAAAATATTCAGGAACCGGTAAAATTTAAAAATAACACGGTCGAGGAGAAATTGAAGAAAATATCCCACGACCTGGGCGAGAGAGTAAAAGAACTGAGTTGTCTCTATAATATTTCAAGCATTCTGAACGAATCGTCGCAGTCTCTCGAAAACACATACAGAAAAATACTGAATGTAATTATCCCGTCTTACCAGTATCCCGAAATAACAGCATCAAGATTAACGATTGATGAAATCGAATATACAAGCGGCAACTACAGACTTTCAAAATGGAAGCAGACAAGTCCTGTGAACATCGGCAGGAAAAAAGTCGGCGAAATTGAAGTAGTGTATCTTGAAAAGCGTCCTGATGCATTCGAAGGTCCTTTCCTGAAAGAGGAAAGGCATCTGCTTAATTCAATAGCCCAGCTGATTTCACAGTTCATTGAGCGCCGCAAGGCTGAATCGGAACTTACCGAATCCCGCGAGCAGCTGAAGAATTTCGCCGCTCACCTGCAGACGATCAGGGAAGAGGAGCGGGTGGTAATTTCAAGAGAGCTGCACGATAATCTCGGTCAGAGTCTTACGGCTTTGAGGATTGACCTGTTCAGGCTGATGAAGAAGCTTCCGGAGGGCGGAAACGAAGATACGGCGGGAACTGCCTCGTTTGCCCAGCAGATGATCTCGCTTGTTGATTCGATAATACAATCAGTCAGGACAATAGCGCGCGAACTCCGTCCGCAGATACTGGACGATCTCGGACTGCTTGCGGCAATAGAATGGCAAATAGACGAATTCGAAAAAAGGAGCGGTGTCAGATGCAGGTTTTCGTCTGGTCTAAAATCGATAAACGTCGGGAAACTGCATTGGATAGGTATTTTCAGGATAATACAGGAATCGCTTACGAACGTGCTCCGGCACTCGGGAGCGTCGGAAGTGATTATACGGATAACGGAAAAAGACGGATTTACAAAGGTCGAAATAACGGACAACGGATGCGGAATAAAGGAGAGCGAAATAATTAATCCGAAATCGTTAGGATTGCTGGGAATGAAAGAGCGCGCACTGCTTTTCGGGGGCGAGTTTACAATTAAGGGAATTAAAGACAAAGGCACGAAAATTACTCTGACTATACCTCAAATAAAAGAGAATCAGTTATGATAAGAATTCTTATAGCCGATGATCATCCGATTGTAAGAAACGGGCTAAAGCAGATAATATCCGATGAACCGGATATGCTGGTTGTAAAAGACGTATCCGACGCGGAAGGAGTATTTTCCTTTGTTCAGGAAAACGAACTTGATGTTATCATCCTTGATATTTCCATGCCGGGAACGGGCGGGTTCGAAATACTCTCCCGGCTGAGAAGCAACAATATCAAAACGCCCGTGCTCATGTTAAGCGCTCTCTCGGAGGAACTTTACGCCTCAAAATCTCTGAAAGCCGGTGCTTCAGGTTTCATAAACAAGGAATCCGCGCCCGAAGAACTTGTTAAAGCTATCAGAAAAGTTTTCTCGGGAGGAGTTTATGTAAGTTCTTATCTGGCCGAGAAACTCGCGGTCAATTTAAAACATGATATTGAAAAACCCTCGCATGAATATCTTTCAACGCGCGAATTTCAGATAATGTGCATGATAGCTTCCGGAAAGACGGTCAGTGAAATTGCCAAAGAACTTTTCATAAACGTGAAAACCGTCAGCACTTACAGGAGCCGGATTCTCGCCAAAATGGATTTCAAAAACAACTCGGAGCTGACGAACTTCTGCATACGTGAAGGGTTCGTGAAATAACATACATCAAAGCAAATCTGATTTGCATTAACAAATGCCGCTTTTCAGGCACTCTCTTCCTTAACGCCGACTTTTCTAAAGCTGTCGCCGACTTTTTTCAGTCCTGATCACTGCCGTCTTTGTAGGACAAACACTTACAGCGGACTCGTAATTATTCCTACGAACAACTCAAACCGCGTCTGATACCCGCAGGAAAATAATTCCCGTAATTTTGTAATAAAGTAATCTTCATACAAATGCTGAAGCTGTTCATAGTAGACGACTCAAAACTAATAGTAGACAGGCTTGTAAACTTACTTTCGGACGTAGAGGGTCTTAGAATCATCGGGCACGCCAACAGCGCCGTAGTCGCTAAAGAGTACATCCGCAGATCCGGTCCGGATTTCGTGATACTCGACATACATCTCAGAGACGGCAACGGCATAGATCTGCTGAAGTTCATTAAGATGAACACGCCTCTTACGGAAGTCATGATGCTTACTAATTATCCCGAAGAAGATTACAGAAAAAAATGCCTCGAACTCGGAGCGGAATACTTTCTGGACAAATCTATTGAATTCGAGAAAGCTATTCTTATATGCAGGCAGTCTGCGAAACGCAGCGAACAAATGAAAAACGAAGATGCAAACAGTATTTCTAATATTTCACCAACTAAATTAAATTGACATTATGGCAGATAAAAATTTCAATGCCTTTCAGATGGCTCAGACACAGTTTGATAATGTAGCGGAAATATTATCACTGGACGAACCTACAAAACAACTTTTACGCGAACCATTAAGAGAATATCATTTCAGTATTCCCGTTAAAATGGACGATGGAACAACCAAAGTATTCAAAGGATTCAGAGTACAGCACAACGACGCGTTCGGCCCCTGCAAGGGCGGTATAAGGTTCCACCCGCAGGAAACGGTCGACACCGTAAGAGCGCTCGCAATGTGGATGACCTGGAAATGCGCCGTGGTGGGCATACCTCTCGGCGGCGGAAAGGGCGGAGTGATATGCGACCCTCATAATTTAAGCCTGCGTGAACAGGAGCAGATTTGCAGGGGATGGGTAAGACAGATGGCAAAAGACGTGGGCCCGCTCAACGACGTGCCCGCTCCGGACGTAATGACAAGCGCGCAGCACATGCTCTGGATGCTCGACGAGTATGAAACAATCAAAGGAGCGAAGTATCCCGGGTTCATTACGGGCAAGCCGGTCGGTCTCGGCGGTTCGCTGGGCAGGACTGAAGCCACAGGATACGGAGTCATTTTTACATTAAGGGAGGCGCTTAAACAACTGAAGATAAGACCTGAAGACACTACGGCAAGCATACAGGGATTCGGCAACGTTTCACAGTACGCGCTTCAGCTGTACACGATGCTCGGCGGAAAAGTGATATGTGTTTCATGCTGGGACCAGAAAGATAAGAAAGCGTATACATTCAGAAAAAAATCAGGAATTACTTTCGAAGAGCTCACTTCAATTACAGACAGGTTCGGCGGAATTGACAAAACGAAGGCGACGAAGCTTGGTTATGAAATCCTCGACGCGGAAGCCTGGATCGAACAGGATGTCGACATACTCATTCCGGCGGCTCTTGAGAATCAGGTGAGGGGTGATAACGCAGTCAAGATAAGCAGCAGGGTAAAGATAATTGCCGAAGGCGCTAACGGACCCACGACGCCCGAAGCGGATACTATAATTAAAGAAAAAGGAATTTTCATGATTCCCGATTTTCTCGCAAACGCGGGCGGCGTTACTTGCAGTTATTTCGAGCAGGTGCAGTCGAATATGAATTACTTCTGGGAAAAGGACGAAGTGCTCAGCAAACTCGATTATATAATGACGGCAGCGTTTAATTCGGTAAGCGAACTGGCAAGAGAAAGGAATTTGTACATGAGAGACGCGGCTTACATCATATCAATAAGAAGGGTCGCGCAAGCCTGCAAAGACAGGGGTTGGACATAGAAGATATACTGATGCGAAAGCCAAAGCCGGGGTTGTAGATTGCCCGGCTTTTGGCTTTTATCGGAATAGAAATGAAAAACAAAACAATCAGCCGATGAGCCCAGAAACTAACAAATCTGAAATAAAAATTATCGGAGACGGCAAACCCGGAGGAAAGGCTGCCGGATTATTGCGGATTAACAGACTAATAGAGGAAAAGATAGACAGAAGCCTTTACCCGAAACTCGATATCGGTATTCCGAAATTCGTCGTGCTCAGCACATCCGTATTCGACAAGTTCATGGAAAGAAACGTACTGACCGAAAAAGCTCTTGTAATGGAAAGCGACAACGGCATAGCGCACTTGTTTCAGAAAGGAGTACTTCCGGTTGAGATACTCGGTGAGCTCAGAAATTTCATAACGGAAATAAAAAATCCGATAGCCGTCAGGTCGTCAAGCATGCTTGAAGACAGTCTGGAAGAACCTTTCGCTGGAGTTTACGGAACGAAGATGGTTGCGAACAATTCGCCGTTTGCAGACGAGAGGTACAGGATTCTCACTGAAGCGGTAAAATTCGTTTACTCGTCGATGTATTTTAAATCCACAAAACAGTATTTCAGAGCAATTAAGCGCGACATACGCGAAGAGAAAATGGCGATAGTATTGCAGGAGGTCGCGGGAGAAAAGCATTATAACCGGTATTATCCCGACATATCAGGCGTAGCAAGGTCTTTCAATTACTATCCGAGCGGACGTTCGACGCCGCAGCAGGGCGTGGCGCAGCTTGCAGTCGGACTCGGAAAGACAATAGTCGATGACGGGATATCCTGGAACTATTCCCCCGCATTCCCGCAGGTTTCGCCGCCGTTCTCGGGAATCAACGAATTGCTGAAAAAAACTCAGACAAAGTTCTGGGCGGTGAACACAGGTCCGGTTTACATTTACGATCCCGTAAAAGAAACCGAATTCATGATAGAAGCAGAACTCGAAGACGCCGACTACGATAATACTCTCGCATACTCGGCTTCGACTTTCGATGTACAGAGCAACAGGGTGAGAATGGGAGTGGGGTATAACGGAATACGCGTCATAAATTTCTCGCAGCTTTTACAGCTTGATGAGTTCGGCTTTAACGGCTTTCTCCGCGATGTGCTTCGGATATGCGAAACGGAATCCGGGTGTCCGGTAGAGATAGAATTCGCGCTGACGCACGTAAAGGAATCGGGCAGGATGAAATTCGACTTTCTCCAGATGAGGCCAATGGTGGTCTCGTCGGAGGTGGTAAATATTAATGAAGCTGACATGTCATCTCCGGATAACCTGCTAGCGTCCGGCAAGGTGCTCGGCAACGGCTTTACGGATGAAGTCACCGATATCGTTTATGTGAGAAAGGAAACTTTTGACGTAAGCAAAACGGCAATCATAGCGCTGGAGATTGAAGAGATAAACAAAAGGTTAAGGGATAAAGGCTGCAAAGCGCTTTTCATCGGATTCGGCAGATGGGGCAGCACTGACAAGTGGCTGGGAATCCCCGTTGACTGGGGACAGATATCCTCGGCAAAGGCGATAGCAGAGGTAATGCTGCCGGATTTCAACGTGGAATTGAGTCAGGGCTCGCATTTTTTCCATAACCTTATAAGTTTCCGTGTTTCATATTTTTCGATAGACGAAACAAACGGTCAGGGGATCGATTGGGGCTGGCTCGAACGTCAGAAATCAGTTGAAGAATTAAAATTCGTTAAGCATATTAAAACCGACAGGCCGCTGAAGATTTTTGTCGACGGAAGAAAAGGCAGGGGTATAATTAAAAAATGAGTCCCAACACAAAAAATATTCACAACCTCGTTCACGAACTTGAGGAAAGAGCAAAAGAACTTAACTGCATTTACTCTATAGAAGACTTTCTCAATAATTCCGCGTTATCTACAGACGAAAAATTCCGGTCGGTTGTGAACGCGATACCGAGCGGATTCCAGTTTCCTGAACTCACCAGAGCAAGAATTGTTTTCGGAAACAAAATCTTTGAAAACGACAGTTTTTCAGAAAGCAGGTTTTTCATTCAGTCCGATATAATCGTCAATGACGCGGCCGCAGGAACGATTACAGTCTACTATTCGAAAGAAACTCCTTTGTTCGACGATGGTCCGTTTCTTAAAGAAGAGAAAAAACTTCTCAGCTCGATTGCGGACAGGCTCAGAACATATATTCAGCACGAGGAATCGAAGACAATCCTGAACAACCTCAGGGAAATAAAAGACATATCCGAAGAAGAGACTGAAGGTAGCTGGCGCATTGTAATAGAGATGCTTAACAAGACGGACCCCGTGTTATACAAGACAATTCTGCGCAAACTGCTTCATCATCTTTGCTGGAACGACATAAAAGAAGCAATAGATTTTCTTACTTTTTCGAGCACTGAAACAAAGAACACTGAAGAAGAAAACCCGATAGAAGAAAATAAGCCTATAAAGAAAAAAATAGTCGAAACGAACGAATATGAGGCGGCGATTCTGGCGATGACCGGTAAGTACATGAAAGACGACGAGATTATAGACAAGATACAGAAGTGGATTACAGATGATAAAATCAGTAATCTCGTTAAGGCAGTGGAAAATTACAATACGTCGCTGCAGGTAATTAGCGAAATACTAAGAAAGCATTACAAGATTGCCGTAGAAAAACATGAAGTATCCACCTCGATTGACAAAGGCCTGCGCGTGTCTTTGATACGCAGGTTTTTCACGGAACAGATAGAATTCATAACGATAGCGAAGGAGCACGTCGACCTCGAGGATTTTTACGAGCTTATCGACAGGATTATATTCACTCCCGAAAGCCACGGCAAGCTCGGGGGAAAAAGCGCGGGGCTTTTTCTCGCTTCAAATATTTTGAAGAAGAGCATCAGGGATAATCCTCTTCTTAAGAATATCAGGATACCGAAAACCTGGTACATTCCGTCGGACGGAATTATACAGTTTCTGCAGTACAATAATCTCGAGGAAGTCATAGAGCAGAAGTACAAGGAAATCGAAGAGATAAGAAGAGAATATCACCACATCATACAGATATTCAAGAACTCGTCTTTCCCGCCGGAAATGGTCAAGGGACTTTCCGTCGCGCTTGATGACCTTGGAGACATGCCTCTCATAGTAAGAAGTTCGAGTCTTCTTGAAGATCAGGTAGGCGCGGCGTTTTCAGGGAAATACAAGAGTTTATTCATAGCGAACACGGGTACAAAGGCTGAAAGGCTTAACGCTTTAATGGACGCAATTGCCGAAGTATACGCCTCCACTTTCCGCCCCGACCCGATTGAGTCCCGCGCTGAAAGAGGATTGCTCGATTTTCACGAAGAGATGGGAATTATGATACAGCAGGTCGTCGGCGAGAAAACCGGAGATTATTTCTTTCCGTCTTTCGCGGGAGTGGCTTTCAGCAACAACGAATTCAGGTGGTCGCCGAGAATAAAACGCGAAGACGGA
>CAIKZJ010000042.1 GCA_903831845.1 uncultured Ignavibacteriota bacterium | reverse complement strand
GGAAAGGACATATTAGCCGGAAGTCCGGGGTTAATATCTGCCTTGATGAATCTCGGTTTGATTGATGAATACCAGCTTTGTGTTCATCCTATCGTAGCGGGAAACGGCCTGCGGTTATTCAAGGACTTAAATTCCCGAATTGATCTCAAACTCTTAAAGACAAAAACACTCGGCTCCGGCGCTATAGTGCTTTATTACAGACCGGCCGATTCAGATTAAACAATAAAATTTACAAGGAGAACAAAGACAGATGAGAAAAATTATAGTATTATCCTTCATCACATTGGACGGAGTGATGCAGGGACCCGGCGGGCCCGAGGAGGACACATCGGACGGATTCAAGCATGGCGGCTGGGTGACGCCGTATTTCGACGAAGCAGGCGGAAATGAAATGGACAAGCAATTGAAGTCCGCGGACCTGTTGCTGGGAAGAAAAACTTTTGAAATATTCGCTTCATACTGGCCTTCGCACGGCGATTACTGGCCGGGCGTGAACGACGTCAGGAAATACGTTCTCTCTAATACAATCGATAAATCGGACTGGAACAATTCGGTTTTCCTGAAGAACGCGGACGACATCAGGAAACTGAAAACAACGGACGGCACCGACATACAGGTGCACGGAAGCGGTGAACTCGTCAAACTGCTGCTGAAGAATGATCTGGTCGATGAACTCTGGCTGAAATTTTTTCCCGTGATTCTCGGAAAAGGGAAAAAATTATTCGACGAGGATTCCATGCCGGGTGCTTTTAAGCTAACCGAAAGTTTCGTGACTCCGTCGGGTGTAATCTTCGCGAATTACAAACGCGACGGTGAGGTGAGAACGGGTACGATGGGGGTTTAGTTTTCACCACAAATGAGTGTATATTTATATTACCAAACAAACATTAACAATAAAAATATTATATGAGAAAAATAATTTCATTCATGCACATATCCCTTGACGGATTTGTCGCGGGGCCGAACGGAGAGATGAACTGGATAAAAGTTGACGACGAAATTTTCGACCACGTCAGCAATCGCATAGGCGAAACCGACACTGCATTATACGGACGCGTGACTTACAGGATGATGGAAGATTACTGGCCCTCGGCAGGAACCCAGCCGAATGCATCAAAGCATGACATCGAGCATTCAAAATGGTACAAGGATGCCGGAAAAATTGTTTTATCGAAAACTTTAAAAGATGAAAGACTGACAAATACAGAAATTATAAGCGGCAATCTTGCGGACAGGATAAACGAAATCAAGCAAAGGAAAGGTCCGGAAATACTGCTTTTCGGCAGCCCGAGCGCGACGCATTCGCTTATTGAACTGAATTTAATCGACGGATACTGGCTGTTTGTAAATCCAATTATTCTCGGACGCGGGATACCATTATTTTCAGGAATAAAAGATACTACCAAATTAAACCTCCTGTCTACGCAGAGATTTTCCAGCGGAGTGACTGAACTGAATTATTCGGTGGACAGGAAATAGCAGGAAGATATCATTGTGTAACCGAGAGTCCCCCAAAGAACGGGGAGACTCTCGGAAACGTAAGAGAAGATCAGACTTACAGAATCAACATTACAAACAATAAAGCATGGCAGAGAATAAATTAATCCGGATGGACAACACAGGCATCGTCGTAGAATCACTCGACGATGCCATTTCCTTTTTCACGGAGATAGGAATGAAACTCGAAGGACGCGCGGTGATAGAAGGAGAATGGGCAGGCCGGGTTACGGGGGTGGAATCACAGCGCGTGGAGATCGCGATGATGGTAACTCCTGACGGGCACAGCAAACTGGAACTGTCAAAATTTCTTTCACCGCCGGTAGTCTCGGACCACAGGATTGCGCCCGTAAATTCACTCGGATATCTGCGGGTGATGTTTGCAGTCGAAGACATAGACGAACTGGTAGCGAGGCTCATCAGTAAAGGCGCAAAACTCGTCGGAGAAATAGTTCAGTACGAGAACTCCTACCGTCTATGCTACATACGAGGCGTGGAAGGAATTCTTGTCGGACTGGCGGAAGAAATAAGAAATAAAAAATAAATTCACATGAGCGTACAGACACAAATCAAAGAATACATAGCAAGTCAGCCCGAACCGAAACGCAGTGATATGAAAGAACTGCACGGTATCATAATGAAAATGACGCCGGCAGGCAAATTATGGTTTCTTGACGGCAAAGACGAAAAAGGCAAAGTTGTTTCCAATCCAAACATAGGATATGGGCTTCGAACCATAAAATACACGGACGGAAAGACCAAAGAGTTTTACCGGATAGGCATCAGCGCTAACACAACCGGAATTTCTGTCTACATACTTGGTATTGACGACAAGACATACCTGCCGAAGACGTACGGGAAAAAGATTGGCAAAGCAAGCGTCTCCGGATACTGCATAAAATTCAAAGCGCTGAATTGCATAAACCTGGAAGTACTAAAAGAAGCTATATGTTATGGATTCGATACGGGGAATTAATTAAGCCATAAAAAATCAAGCCGGGAATTACCACAAATTCTTTCTCGAGAATTATTACTTCTCCCCGTAATTCATCATTAATAAATCATTGAGGTCGGTAAAGAGGTCGAGATAGTC
>CAIKZJ010000041.1 GCA_903831845.1 uncultured Ignavibacteriota bacterium | reverse complement strand
GCTACACTAGCAATTACTAAGTGTTTTTTCATAAAATGTTATTAGATTAAACAGAAAGGTCAATTTATACTATAAATGTTAACTTGTCAATTCAATTATTTAATAAACCTGCACTCTTCCGATGACTGAAAAACGGACAGAAAGAAAAGAAATCAGCGAGGTGATTTTTCAGTTTAATCTTAAAAATAACATCATTATTATATAAAAATACGGCTGTTCAGCAATTGCAACCGTTCAAGGAACAGTATCAGCAATCCGAAAGTATAATAAGAAAAATTTATTAACATTTACCTTAACGTGCTATGAACATTCATAAATTGTTACTTTACTTGTTTTTGTTTTCGCTTCTGATTATTTCCCGGACGGGCGCAGGAGCCGAGGGAGTCAGATACGACTACGAGTCAAAATGGAAAGCTGTGGATTCGCTTTACAATAACGGGCTGCCGGAGTCGGCGATGAAGATACTAAACGAGATCTTCGCGCAGGCAAAGAGCGAAGGCAGCAATGTAAACTACATAAGAGCGGCGCTCTACCGTGTGAAGATCACACAATACAACGAAGAGGATTCTTTCGAGAAGAACATCGCCCTAATGATTACGGAGGAATCCGCCGCATCCGCGCCGCTGAAACAGTTTATGAGTTCGATACTCGCCGACATGTACTGGACATATTACCAGCAGAACCGGTACAACATACTGAACAGGTCAAAGACGATAAATTTCAAGAACGACGACATAAAAACGTGGGACGCTTCAAAGTTCATAGAAAAGTCGATTGAGTATTACAAATCCTCGCTTTCGGAGCCGGATAAACTGCAGGGCATCGGAATCGGAAATTTCAACGACATACTCAACAACTACGCTTACGACAAGAACGTGCCCAACGGAAGGAAATACAGGCCGACGCTTTTTGATTTTCTGGCTTATAAAGCTCTCAATTTCTTCATGAACAAGGAAGCGGGCGTCATCAAGCCGGCAGACCAGTTTCTTCTGAACGACCCTGTTTATCTCGGAGATACGAAAGAGTTTGCGAACCTCGACATTTCCACCGGCGACGTGTTTTCATTCGATTACTACGCAATTCTGATTTTAAGAGACCTGGTTAAATTCCACATGAACGACGCCGACCCTGGCGCGCTTATTCATTCAGAGCTAAGAAGACTTGAATTCGTTTACCAGAGCTCCGCTAACGGTGACAAGGAAAAATATTATCTCGCCGCGCTGGAAAATCTGAAAAGCAGGTATAATTCGGACCCCAATTCGGTTTTTATAGATTACGATATAGCGATGGTATATTATGACAGAGGCCAGAAATACAATCCTGACCTTTCGGAAGAATACAGAGACGATTACAAAAAGGCGCACGAGATATGCCTGCTCGCCTCGCAGAAATTCCCCGAATCGGAAGGTACTGGAAACTGCCGCTCGCTGATGAATTCGATCGAAGAAAAGAGCATGGGACTGACACTGGAAGCCGTAAACGTTCCGGGCAAACCTTTCAGAACTCTTGTCAACTACAGGAACATCGGAAAGATGTATTTCAAAGTGGTGGAGACTTCATACAACGAGATAAAGAATCTCGAGGAGAAATACCTTAAAACATACAACTACACACAATACCAGAAGGACCTTATTGAGAATTACAGCGGCAAGAGTCCCGTCCAGACATTTTCCGTCAACCTTCCTGACGACGGGAATTTCCAGCCGCACAAAACAGAAGTTAAAATTCCGGCTCTCGAGAAGGGATTGTACGTGCTGCTGGCGGGAACGGATGAAAACTTTTCTTACAAGGAAAACGCCGTATCGTACTGCCTGCTGAACATCAACAGCATAAGTTACATCAACAAGTATGCAAAGAACGGCGACATTGAGTATTACCTCTTAGACAGGGATAAAGGCACGCCGCTGTACGGAGCGGACGTTACGGTTTATGTCGAGGAATACAACTACAACAAGTCAAGGTACGATTACAACAAGGAAGGTGCATACACTTCCGATAAAGACGGATATTTCAAAGTGCCGCGTTCATCGAAATACAGAAGATTCTATCTTGATATAAATTATGACGGCGAAAAGCTTTCCACCAAGGGGCTCAATTTCGGTTACGGATACAGTTACACGCAGGAAGCTTTCTGGCAGAACGCAGTTACAGATGAAGTGAAGGAACCGGTTCCCTACATTTACACTTACTTTTTCACGGACAGGTCGATTTACAGGCCGGGTCAGACTCTGTACTTCAAGGGAATCGTTCTCGAATACAGGGGCGATGAAAAAACAATCAAGCCGAACACGCAGATCAACATTCAGTTATACGACGTGAATTACCAGAAGGTATCAGACCAGACATTGACGAGCAACGAATACGGCACAATCAACGGAACTTTCACGCTTCCTTCCAGCGGGCTTAACGGACAGATGCACATACAGACCTCCAACAACAGCGGAACAGCTTATTTCTCCGTTGAGGATTACAAACGTCCGAAGTTCGAAGTAACTTTCGAACCCGTTAAGGGCACGTATAAACTCGGCGAAATGGTGAACGTGAAAGGACTCGCGAAATCGTATGCCGGCGCGAACCTCGACAACGCGGCGGTAAAATACAGGATAACAAGAAAGACTTACTACCCGAGATGGTGGTACGACTGGTATTACTACTTCTATTATTCACCTATGAAATCGGAAGACGTGGAAGTAATGAACGGGACGATGAAAACAAACCTCAACGGCGAGTTTGAAATCAATTTCAAAGCAATTCCGGACCAGTCGATTTCAAAAGACCTCAAGCCGTACTTTTCTTACAGCGTTACTGCCGACGTAACGGACATTAACGGCGAAACGCATTCGAGCGAAACCAGCGTATCCGCGGGATACACCTCGCTGATACTCGGCGTGAACATCGCGGCAGACGTTGACAAGAATCTGGAAAATAAATTCGGGCTTATAACCACAAACCTCAACGGGCAGAAAGAGCCTGCGGAAGGAACGATAACGATTTACAAACTGAAAACACCGGACAGGGTTTTCAGGAACAGGATGTGGGCAAAACCCGACAAACATATTTACAGCAAGGAAGAATATTACAGGGATTTTCCTTCGGACCAGTATGACAACGAGTCGGACTACACAAAATGGGAAAAGGAAATCAAGGCGCTTGAAACTTCTTTCAACACTGCAAACGATTCAATACTCGACCTGAGCGTGATGAGAGGATGGAATCAGGGAATGTACGTTATAGAAATGACAGCGAAAGACAAGTACGGCGAGACTCTGTCCGAGAAGACTTATTTTAACGCGTACAGCACAGGAGAAACAGGGCTCTCTTATAAGTCGTTCGATAAATTC
>CAIKZJ010000040.1 GCA_903831845.1 uncultured Ignavibacteriota bacterium | reverse complement strand
TCCGCCGCCCGAGATTCTGACTTTCGAGAGGACATTCGGTGATTTTTCAAGTATGGTGATTTCGGCGTCGGGGTTCTTTTCCGCGCAGTTAACGGCCGCGAAAAATCCTGCCGCTCCTCCGCCCGCGATGCCGATTTTGATTTTGCTCATTTATCGGTTTCAGTCTCTTCATCGTCGCTTTCTATGCCGCCGCTTTCCTCTATGTCTTTAAGCAGTTCCTTCGCGTATTCTTCGTTCTCAGGCAAAACCATTATGTTCATCGGGCCTGTCAGCGGATTGAAACCAGTTCCGACAACGCCCAGCCCCACGAGGTCCTGCACCCCTTCATTCTTCACCAGATATTCAATACCCGCTTCGTCGAGCACCGACTTCGCGAGAGCAATCAGTCCTTCGTGTCCGCTCTTGAAAACCGACACGAGTTTTTCTTTATCCGGATTTCCCATATCAACTCCTTTTAATTTGTCTTCGTATAAATATAATCAAAAAAACTTCACTTAGTAAACGAAAATCTTACTGACGTTTTGAACACCGGAGAGTTAATAAGTTCACGGTACGCCTGCAGAACTTCGGGCGACGAATCAATCCTCATGTTTGATATGCTGCCGTCCTCGTTGTCGAAAGATGAATGCCAGTATGATATCGCTTTAATTCTCGGGAAACGACCGCTGATTACCGCGTCGAACGCTTCCTTTATCCATTCCGCCTTGCTTCCCGCGTTAGGGTCCTCCACGACTCCGAACTCTGCTATCGCAAGCGGCCTTTTCGAAGATATTTTTTCCATTTCCCTGTATGCGGGAGTGAACACGTCAAGGAATTTCTCCCACGCCCAGCCCGGCTTCTGCGAGCCGTAAACACTCATTCCTATCCAGTCAATGTAATCATCACCCGGATAGTATGACTTCAATGTGTTCCAGTCCTTAAGCGGGTCAGAAACGGCGTTAACGTGGTACATCCAGGTGACGTTGTCCGCGTCTTCGTCGCGCATAATTTCAACAACGTGCCTGTGCGCCTCCTTGTACAGGTCCGCGCCTTTCTTTCCTCCGTTGAAAACTCCGCTCCACGGAAACCAGTTGCCGTTCATCTCCGGCGCGAACTCCGCGAGTATAGTCTTTCCGAATTTTTTCGCGTCGTTTGCCCATTTAATCAGATCGTCGTCATAGGTTCCGTCAATAATCCTTTCAAGAGCGTATATGTAGTCTTTCCTTCCCGTTATCCAGTCGTTGCGGGGCATTATTCTTATGTAAGGCACGGCGTTGAACGAAGCGATTACTTTGCAGTTGTTCATCGGAAATTTTATTCCGTGAAACCAGTTGTTGGAAAAGCAGACCCAGACCGGGTTGTGGCCCGAAAGGTCTATGTACTCCTTTATTCTTTCCTTCGTAACGCTGTCTTCCGTGCTGCCCATGTCGGGAAACACGCCGGCGTAAATTCCGGTTGAGGGCGGAAGAAGTTTTCCGCTTATCTGAGCATGTAGATTTATTGCAAAGACCGATATGAATATTAAGAAGAGAATTCCTTTTTTCACATTTCCACCTTTTCGAAATCGTTGAGACGGTCGAGTTCAACTGTAGTTCTGCCTGTCCCGTCTATTGAAATAATATGCCTGTATTTGACACCTGAAACAAGTTCGTCGTGCGTGTAGGAATACCTGGCGTTGACTGTCTGCGCGAAAGTATCGTCGTACGCTTTAAAGAGTATCATGAACTCCGCGTCGCTTTTCCTTAAATCCTCAAGAGATTTTCCGTACATCGGGCTATCTTCATTTATGACGTGATTCACAGTCCACACGGTCGGAAAGAAAAGAATTTTTCTGTATTCAAGGCTTAAAGAATAAAATTTTCTTATTTCGGGAGCTCCGTTTACGGATTCAAGCCATGAGCCCATCAGCTGTATTTCCGCTTCCATCATGTTCGTAGAGAAGGCGTTTGCAATCCTGAACTGAAACGCGGTCTGGTCTTCACCCCATTTTGTTATTATCGCATTTTTGCTGAAAAGAATGTTTGTAACCGGCCTTGAGAATCGTCCGTAAAGAAGGCCTGTGGCCACGGCGAAAACCATCAATCCGATTCCCGCTTCCAGCGTCGCGATAACGTTGGTCCAGAAATTCTGCGGATTAATCCGTCCGAAACCAACAGTAGTAAGGGTTTGAGCGCTGAAGAAAAATGAATTTACGAAAGAATGGACAACGCCTTCGTTAGTTTCTATACCGAGGTGTTCCGGACCTGCTATGACATAAAATACCGTAAAGGCGAGATTCACTATCACATAAAACAGCAATGCCAGAATGAAAAACCGCGGCCATGAAATGTTTATCAGATAATGATACAGGTTAAAAGATTCAAGTTTTGAAATGCCGGTTTTCCTGACGTTGAACGAGCCGTCTTTTTCGATAATGCGCTGCGTTCTCGTCTGATATTTCGAGCTTAAACCCGTATCCTGTATTTCGCTTTTACCCTTTATCATATTTTATGATGCCGTAACATTGAGAAACGCATCAGCCGCGAATTTATTGAAGATTTTCTTCGACAGATTATATAAGAACCCTTTTTTATCAAGAATAT
>CAIKZJ010000039.1 GCA_903831845.1 uncultured Ignavibacteriota bacterium | reverse complement strand
TTCGGGTAAATCAAATATAGTCGACGCCTTAAGATGGGTGCTCGGCGAGCAGGGCGACAAGGCTCTACGAAGCGAAAAGCGCGAGGACGTCGTTTTCAGCGGCACAAGCAAGAGGAAACCTCTAAGCATCGCGGAAGTCGCTCTTACAATCCAGAACAACAGAAACATTCTTCCCACGGAATATTCCGAAGTACAGATCGCAAGAAGGTTCTTCAGAAGCGGTGAAACAGAATACTATCTCAACGGCACGAGGGTTAGGCTTAAAGACATCAAGAGCCTTTTCGTCGACACGGGAATAGGCCCCGACGCTTATTCCGTAATAGAGCTCAAGATGATTGAGACAATACTGTCTCACGTAAAGAACGAGAGAAGAAAGATGTTCGAAGAAGCTGCCGGAATCATTTCGTACAAGCAGAACAGGGACCTGACTTTCAAAAAACTCGAAAGCGTCAAGGAAACTCTGACGCGCGTAAACGACATTATCAGGGAAAAGCAGAGAAACGTAAACGCACTCGAAAGACAGGCGAAGAAGAACGAGGAAGCGAAGATTGTTTTCAACGATTTAAGGCTTCTTGAAATTGTCTTCTACACATTCGAGTACGACAAGCTGGTTTCTGAAATAAAAAGTATTCGCGACCACGAACACGAGAACATAACACTCAAACAGAACCTTGAAACCGAGCTAACCGCCGATAACGCGAGATACGACCTGCTGCAGGAGGAGATAAAGGTTCTCGAGGATATTTCACAGAACATAAACTACGAGTTTGAGGAAGTCCGCGAGAATATAACGAGCCTTGAGAAAGACAATCTCGTTAAGATTGAAAAATCCAAGAACTTCAGCAGGAACATTGAAAGGCTGACTGAAGAGAACGACAGTCTCGAGGAATCAGTGCGTAAGAACACAGAGAAGCTCGAAGAGCTCGCCTCGAAGATATCCGTGCTGACAAGAACGCTGGAGATCTCCGAAGTATCGCTTTCGGAAAAGAAGATAAACGTCGACAGAACTATCCAGCTTATAAACGAAAAGAAAACCGAAATCTCCGACCTGGGCATACGCCTGAAGGCAAGCAGCAAGCAGCTGGCGGAGAAAAGAAGCGAATACGAGATCAGCAAGATAACTCTCGAAAGAAATATCGAGAGCATGAAGAATATTTCAGGAGCTAACGAAGAAGCCCTGAAAGAAATCTCAAAGCTTGAGAACGAAAAGTACAAATCTGAACAGACGGCCGAAGAGCTTGCTGCTGCAGTGAGAAAAACTGAAAGCGAACTTAAGGAGCTAACGGACAAGGAAGCGGCTTTACAGAACGAAATAGCAGAGCTGAACAGGTCGATAACCGAAAACACTATACTGCTTCAGAACAAGAAAAGCAGGGTTTCTTACCTTCGCAATCTGATAGAATCCTTCGAAGATTACGCGGAAGGCATAAAGTACCTCAAGAAGGACAAGAATTACGAATACGTAAACAGCGTAATAGATTCTCTCGACGTCGAAGATAAATTCAAGATCGCAGTAGAAACAGCTCTCGGAGAAGTATCGAATTACCTCATACTCGACGACGCCAGATATCTGGACAAGCTGATATCCGAACTAAGCTCGGGCGACAAGGGAAAAGTCACTTTTATACTCAACGACAAGCTCGGCAAGGACACTTCCCTGCCGGTTTATTTCGACCATGATTATTACAGACCCGATTTTCTCGACAGGAAAGGCGTATACGGATTCGCCGATTCGCTTGTGAAATGCAGGAATAAAAATTACGAGCTGCTTGTACATTATCTTCTCGACGAATACATAATAGTCGAGGACATTGACACTGCTTTCGAACTGTCCGGCGACAATTATTACAAATTCATAACACTCGACGGCGACATAATAACGCAGAGCGTCGTCCGCGCGGGCGGAAAGACAAAAGAGGAAAACCTCAAGATAGGACGCGAGAACCAGATAACGAAACTTGAATCAGAAGTTAAAGAAATTGAAAGCGTGCTCGCAGGGCAGAATGAAAATCTTGTTCTTCTTCAGGATGAGCTGAAAGGGCTCGATATAGAAGGTTCAAAAAACGAACTCGACCGGCTGACTAAGGATTCCGGCGAGACAGCGAACAGCATAGCGCTTACGGAGTTCAAGCTTAAGGAACTTAACAACAGGGTTTCAGCAAACGACGAATCATACAACCAGATCAAGAACGACAACAACGCGCTGACGGAATCTATCAACAGGCTGATCGAGGAAGTGAGCAGGCTGGAGAACGAACAATCCAACTTCGAAAAAGAACTCGCATTCCTTTCCGAGGAATTTACGGAAATCGATATAAAGCATACCGAGAACCAGACCGACTACAACTCGTTCCTTATCGAATTCAACCGTCTCAAGAACGAGCTAAAGAACGAAGAAAGCAACCAGTCGAGAATAACAAGCAACAAGGAATACCAGGAAAACCAGCTTAAGAAAAACATAAGAACAATAGACGAAGATACTCTTAAGATGAAAGAGTTCGACGGCGTTGTCGGCGCGAACAACATACAGATCGAAGAGCTCATAATAAAACGCGACCTCATTAAAAAACGTCTCGACGAAAACGACACAAAGCTCAACGAGAAGAAAACAGACAAGGAAGCGATTGAAATTGAACAGAGGAACAAACGCCGTGAATTCGACAGGGTTTCGAAACTCCTTATCGATTCGCAGATACGCATAAAGGAATACGAAATAAAATCCGAGCAGTACAGCGAGCTCATACTCAAGAAATACGAACTCGGAATACACGAAATCCCTGCCGACCTGAAAGAAGAACTGGACAAGGTGCGGCTTAAATACACCGATGAGCAGGGAAACTTTGACGAGTACACTTCAAAAAAAGACGTGGACGACCTTTCCGAAAGGCTGAAAAAACTTGGCGGCGGTTACCAGCAGATTATCTGGGACGATTACCAGACTGAAAAGGACGAGCTCGAGAAAATGGTCGTGCAGCGCGACGACCTGCTTGAATCTGAACGGGATATCAAGAAAACGATAGAGCGTATCAACAATGAAGCCAAGGAGCGGTTCCTTAAAACATTCGAGGAAATACGCCAGAACTTTATAAGGATTTTCAAAGAGCTGTTCCAGGAAGGCGACGAGTGCAACCTTAAACTTGTGTACGAGGAAGACGAAGACGGCAAGCTCGAAGAGGACCCGCTCGAAGCGAAAATTGAGATAACGGCCAAGCCGAGAGGCAAGCGCCCGACCTCGATAGAACTTCTTTCGGGAGGCGAGAAAACGCTCACTGCTATCGCGCTTCTGTTCGCGATTTATCTCGTGAAGCCTTCTCCTTTCTGCGTTCTCGACGAGGTGGACGCTCCGCTTGACGTAGCTAACCTTGCCAGGTTCAACAGAATGATCAGGAAGTTCTCCGAAAAGACACAGTTCATACTCATCACACACAACGAAAGAACGATGGAAACCGTCGATACGCTATACGGCGTCACTATGCAGGAGCCCGGCGTCACCACGATTGTCGAAACAAGATTTAAAAACGCGCAGGTTTGAAGAAAAAATTTACCCTGAAGATTTTCTGCGATTTCGACGGCACCGTCACCAAGAAGGATGTCTGGGTCGACGCTCTCGGCAAATTCATTAAAGACGACGGCGCTTTTTCAGAAGTGTGCAAAGATTTTGCGGAAGGCAGAATTACTTCACGCGAGTGCATCCGCCGCGAACTCGACCTTGTAGAGGATTTCGACTTCGATACATTCAACAAGTACATCGGCGAGCAGGAACTCGACGACCATTTTCTTGAATTTGTCGATTACTGCAGGCAGAATAATTTTGAAATCACGCTTGTAAGCGAAGGTCTCGATTATTATATAGATTACGTCTTAAATAAATTCAATATCGATCTTCCGTATTATTCGAACGAACTCGTTCTTTCGAAAGACGCTGATAACAGGACAAAGCTCACTTGCAATTTTCCGCATTCGGACGAAAACTGCACGGCATGCGGCATGAGCAAGCGCAACGTGCTGATATCGAAGACCAACGAGCTGGAGAAAGAAGTTTCAGTTTTCATAGGCGACGGCGTATCGGATTTCTGCGTAAGCAATTACGCGGACATAGTTTTCGCCAAGAAAGGTCTTGCCTCTTACTGCTGGAAGAACAACATAACGTATTTCGACTATACCGATTTCGCAGACGTTCAGAAAAAACTTGCGCGGCTCATGGAAAAAGGACAGATAAAGCATAAACAAAACGCAAAAAATTTAAGAAAGGACGTGCTCCTTGGAGGTTAAAATATGAAAAGTCTCGGTAATTTACTGTTCAAGTACAGAAGCTACACTCCCCTTCCTTTTGTGTTTCTGATGATTCTTTTCATGCAGCCGACGGCAATAACAATATTCGCTGGTCTTGCTTTCGTCCTTTTCGGCGAATTCATCCGCGTCTGGTCCGTAAGTTACGCCGGCAGCGAAACGCGCACAACGACTGGCGTCGGAGGCTCGAACCTCGTCACGCAGGGACCGTATTCCATAATTAGAAACCCTCTGTACTTCGGGAATATTTCGATATATATCGGAATCGGTATTATGAGCAACGCTATGTTTCCTTACCTGACAATACTCGCTTTTCTTTTCTTCACTTTCCAGTACTATCTGATTATTTTCAACGAAGAGGATTATCTGAGATCGACATACGGAGCGTCATTCGAACTGTACTGCAAAACACTAAAGAGATTTCTGCCGTTTCCTAAGAGAATGCCGGAAGAGATCAGGTCTCATCTTCCCCTCGACGTTAAGGAAGGATTCAAATCCGAGAAGCGTTCATTGCAGGCAGTCACCATAATCACGATCATAATATTGATAAAATTCTTTTTCTTTTAGACGGGATTTAAGAATAGAAAGTACCTTCTTAAATCTTGATTCTTGTGCCTCCTTTACCGTTTAAAATAGATTGATTATAAGAACCAAATTATTGATTTTCCAACATACTTCAATTAAATAAAAACTTATGATTTCCGCACTGGTAATTTGCCGGAATGAAGAAAAAAATATTGAAGAATGCCTTAAAAGTCTGGCCTGGACGGACGAAATCGTAGTAGTCGACGCTGAAAGCACCGATGAAACGATGAGCCTTGCAATTAAATACACCAAGCATGTGTACGAAAAAAAATGGCAGGGATTCTCCGAGCAGCGCAAGTTCGGCGTAACTCATGCCCAGGGCGACTGGATTCTGTCAGTCGACGCGGACGAAAGGTGCACCGATGAGCTTAAGGATGAGATTTTAAACGTCCTTAAAGACACCCGGCATAACGGATTTCTCATTCCGAGAAAGAACTTCTTTCTGAACAAATGGGTACGCCGCGCAGGCTGGTATCCTAACTATCAGTTGAAGCTGTTCAGGAAAGATTCCGTTAAAGTATCGGACAGAATGGTTCACGAAAGTTATTCGGTGGACGGCAGCTCCGGGAAACTTAAGAATCCCCTGCTCCATTACACCGTGCGCTCTGTTACAGAATACGCCGAGAGAATAAATTCATATTCCACTCTTTCGGCGGCCGAAAAAGCGAAAGATATAAAAGTGAACTTTTTCTATCTGATTTTCAGACCGTACTTCGATTTTGTTCAGAAATATATTTTCCAGCTTGGGTTTCTCGACGGGACGAAGGGGCTGATGGTATCGTTTTTCCATTTTTACACGAAACTGCTCCTGTACATGAAGATATGGGAATTGCAAAACCAAAAGAATAAATGAACACTTATAAACGCCTGTTAGGATACCTGGGTGATTTCAAACGCGTGATTTTTCTCTACGTATTCACATCGCTGATGTTCTCCGTATTCAGCGTTCTTTCAGTTTATCTGACAATACCCCTGCTGAAAACCCTTTTCCTTGGCGGGAGTCCTTCCACGGGAAGCGGGACTTCAACGGGTGTTGCCGGCGTTTATGAGAAACTTCAGTACGCTTTCGACAAATTTATCTTTTCGAGCGGAAAGGAAACAGCTCTGATTACGATTTGCCTGCTCATTATTGCGGCATACATGCTGAAGAACATTACCGGCTTCCTCCAGTCGATGCTCATGCAGATGATTGAGAACAAGATGGTAGTCAAGATACGGATGCAACTCTATGAAAAGATAAACAAACTTTCTCTAAGGTACTTCACACAGGAAAAAACAGGCAACCTGCTCTCCCGTATGACGAACGACATCACGAACATACAGAGCGGGATATCCGCGCTTTTCTACGATCTTCTTAAAGAACCGCTTGTAATCATTATTTTTCTTTTTCTTGCGCTTTCAATAAGCTGGCAGATGACTGTAATCGCCTTTATAGTATTCCCGATCACGGTTTTCATTATTTCCAGAATCGGCTCTTCTCTGCGCAGAAGAAGCATACGAGTACAGGAAAAACTGTCCGACCTGCTGAATATAGTTACGGAGACTATTTACGGGGCAAAAGTCATAAGAATATTCTCGGCGGAGAAATACAGAAACAGCATATTCAGCCGGGAGCTGAAAAAGTTTTACCAGCTTACGATGCGCTCGGTAAGGGCTAGCGAGTTAACGTCGCCCATGACTGAAACTCTGTCGATAATCTCGGGCGTACTCGTGATATGGTTCGGAGGACGCGAAATCATAATAAACAACAACCTAAAGCCCGAAGAATTCCTCGGTTTTCTATTCATACTTTTCCAGATAATACCGCCGATAAAGAATTTAAGCACGGTTTACAACCGTCTTCAGAAATCATTCCCGTCAGCGGAAAGGATATTCGAGGTTATTGACTACCCTGTTGAAGTCGAAAGCAAAAAAGACGCTGTTAAGATCGATAATTTCAGCGATTCAATCGAATTTAAAAATGTCTGTTTCAGCTATGAAAAAGACAAACCGGTTCTGGAGAATATTAATCTTACGATTAAAAAGTCGCAGATTGCCGCTATCGTAGGCTCATCGGGCGCGGGAAAGTCCACGATGGCTGACCTTATATCGAGGTTCTATGACGCTACATCGGGAGAAATACTTATCGACGGGAAAAACATTACGGACCTTGACCTCGAATCACTGCGGAAACTTATATGCATCGTCCCGCAGGAAATAATACTTTTCAACGATACAATAAGGAATAACATTATTTTTGGAAAAGAAAACGTTGACGAAGAAACCCTTGTCGATATCTGCAAATATGCAAACGCGCACGAATTCATAATGAACACTGAAAAAGGATATGATACCGTAATCGGTGAACGGGGTCTCAAGCTTTCTGGCGGACAGAAACAGCGGCTGTCAATTGCGAGAGCGCTTTTGAGAAATCCGCAGATACTCATACTGGATGAGGCGACCTCTTCGCTTGACAACGAATCGGAAAAGCTTGTACAGGAAGCGCTGGAAAAATTAATGAGCAACAGGACCTCGATAGTAATCGCACACAGGCTGTCAACAATTATTAACGCCGACAGGATTTTCGTGCTCGATAACTGCGGTGTAGTGCAGGAAGGAACGCACAGGGAACTGATAGCTGATAACGAGGGAATTTACAAGAAACTTTACGAACTGCAATTCAGCCAATAAATTTGAACAGGGAGAAAATACTGAACCAAAGCGACAGGATAATTCTTGTTTTTCTTACCATTCAGGTATTCTCCGTAGGCTTTTCAATCGCTCTTTCATCAATTTCTTTCGGAATCTGGGCAGGCATATGGATCCTGCAGCTTATATTTTACAGGCATCCCGGCATTTCAGTCATATTAAGAAAAGAGCTGAAATATTTCAGTCTTTTCGTACTGGCGTTCATAATTTTCGACGTGTTTTCAAGAGCGTTCGCATTAATGCCGGAGAGCCCGTTTCTCGGACTGAAGCGATACCTTCTTTTCTTTGTCTTTTTCGGAGTGATAGCGAAGATCAGAACCAGGAATGAAATGTTCATAGTGCTTAGGGTTATACTTGTTGCAATGGCGCTTATATCCGTTTATGAAATAATCAGTTTCGCCGTTTCCCTGCCCTCGTACATCGGGCATCGCAGCCTCGGCGAGATCCGGCTGGACACTTTCGCGCATTCCATCACGACCGGCGAAATAAAAATGATAGTGTTCGTGTCATTATTCCCGCTTGTTTTGAAGAAAGGCGGCGATTTCATGCAGAAAAAATATCTTATTCCGGCGCTTCTGCTCGTCTTTCTGTCGCTCTACATTACGCAGAGCAGGAATGTATTCGTGGCCGTATTCGTATGTTTCATAATAACAGGAATCGTTATAAACAGAAAATTCCTCTATATATTTCTGCTTACAGCTGCAGTAGTAATAGCGATTATGCCGTCGCAGTTAAGAGAAAGGATCACAAGCATAGCTAACCCTGAACATCCGAGCAACAACTCAAGAATTATTATGTGGAAAACGGGATGGAAAATGTTTCTTGACAGGCCGGTAATAGGTATAGGAGACAATCAGTTCATCGACGCTTATAAAACATATAAGAATATCGAGTACGACGGCGAGGGCTCGCATCTGCACAGCAATTACATGATGGTGCTGGCAACGCACGGTATTCTGGGATTTGCGGCTTATGCCGGAATGTTCATACTGCTTTTCCTGAAACACCTGAAATATTACAGGGAGAATCCTCCGGGCACTGAGAAATTGCTTATTTTCGGATGCCTTCTTGCGGCCGTGTCGTTCCACATTTCGGGAATCTTCGAATGGAATTTCGGCGACTGGGAGATACTCACGCTTCTGCTTTTCTTCACCGCTGTTCCGTTCGCTTTAAAGCAAATCGGATTTCGTGGAGCCAGTGAGACAGAACAATTACATTAAATATTATAATTTCATTAAATATATTACTCATAACATTTAGATATAAACGAAAGGATTCAAATGGAAGAAGATAAATTGACGCATATGTTTTATTCCCTCATATATTCGTTCCAGATGCAGACCTGGATGAATCTGGGAAAGATTAAAAATCCGGTCAGCGACAAGACCGAGAAAGATCTTGCAGCAGCGCAGATGACAATAGATATACTCGATATGCTGAAGGAAAAGACAAAAGGTAATCTGAATGCGGAGGAATCAAGGTTTATCGAGCATGTTCTTTCAGAGCTTAAACTGAATTTTGTCGAAGAATCCAACAAGGATTCAGAACAAACAAAAACCGAATAAAGATGACTTTTGGGATACTCGGCAATAAAACGAAACCCGGAATATCGGAAGTTATAGGAGAAATACTCGGATTCCTTACATCGCATAAAATCGATTTTTACATACACGATAAATTCAGGCACTCGGTTAAAATGAAACTTCCGAAGGGCAAATTCCTGCCCGGAAATCAGGTAACAAAGAAATCCGATATTATACTATCCATCGGCGGGGACGGGACCTTCCTGAATTCAGCAAGGATTATCGGCGACGCCCAGAAACCAATTATCGGGGTAAATCTGGGCACACTGGGATTCATTTCGGACATACTGCCGAAAGACATAAAGGATATACTTACCAAAATTATTAAAAATAAGTACAAGGTAGTTGAGTTATCGCTGGTTAACTGCCTTATAAATAAGAAAGATAAGCTTTTAGCTTTAAATGAGATTGTAATAGATAAAAGCGACTCAATCAAGATGATTGAGCTCGAGATTTTCTACAACAAAGAATTTGTCGGTAAGTTTTATTCGGACGGTGTTCTGGTATCGACTCCTACGGGTTCTACAGGGTATTCCCTTTCAGCAGGAGGACCGATAATCACACCTTTCAGCAGTGTATTCATATTAACTCCTATATGCCCGCATTCGCTGAATTTCAGGCCTGTAATACTGCCTGACGACGGCATAATAAGGATAAGGACAGTAAGCAGGGAAAAAATCAGAATTACACCGGACGGTCATAAGAGCATTATCCGGAATTCTCCGGTTGAGCTGACTTTATCGAAGGCAAAACACACACTGAAGGTGGTTAAGGACATGAACTGGTCTTATTTCAATACGCTGAATAAGAAGCTTCTATGGGGTGAGGATGTAAGGAAGTCAAAGAGATGATCAATACGGCACGCCGTCGGCTGCCGGAGGCCTTGTCTTGCCGATAAAACCGATAAGAACAAGCACCGTAATAAGATAAGGAAGCATCTGCACGAGCTGTGAAGGCATGAACGAGCCCGAAATCTGCAATGTGATCTCAAGCCCCTCAAAAAATGCAAACATAAGACAGGCAAAGAATATATTTACGGGTTTCCATTTGCCTATTATCATAGCAGCAATTGCGATATAGCCGCGTCCGGCAATCATTCCGTCGCTGAACGAACTCTGATTTGACGCCAGCCATATGCCGCCAAGCGCCGAAAGGACACCGCACAACAGCACTCCGTAAAGTTTGTAAATCCTCACGCTGACTCCGAGAGTTTCCGCGGCTTCCGGATTTTCACCGACGGACCGCAGACGAAGTCCGAAACGTGTTCTGAATAAAATAAACTGCGATATAAATATCAAAAGGAATCCCGAAAGTATAATATAATCACCTGCAGCCTTTCCTATTACCGGGATATCGCTGACAAATGGAAGCCCCGGAATTGGCTGGAAGTTCGGGGTATTGCTTGAACTCTGATAGAAGAACATTATCAAAAATTTTGCAGTGCCGGCCATAAGCAGATTGAACCCGACACCTGTTACTATCTGGTTTATCTTCAGTTTAATCGTCAGCAAAGCATACAGCAGACTGAATAATAGCGATACGATTAATGAAAGAAACAGGCTAAGAAAAGGATTCCCGAATGTAATAGTAAAGAAAGCATAGCTGAACGCCGAAATTATCATGAACCCTTCAATCGCGATATTAACGACGCCTCCCCTTTCGGAGAAATTTGCCGCGCTCGCCCCGAAATAATAAGGCGTAAACATCCTTAAAACCTGGGCAAGAAATGTCAGCGATAAAATGCTTTCTATCAAATCAGTTTTCCTTTAAATAATATATTTTAACGATCTTATCGACAGCAAGTA
>CAIKZJ010000038.1 GCA_903831845.1 uncultured Ignavibacteriota bacterium | reverse complement strand
CCCGTGAATGCTGTTTCTTCGTACATCAGAACTTCAACTTCAGCGTCGGGGTATCCCGCGAGTTTCGCGGCTTCTTTAACTTCCGCGACAGCGCTTTCCTTCGTTTCGCCGAATGTAAGACGCCTGTCGAGCTGTATGCTCGCCGCGTCAGGAACGGCGCACTGCGAAGGCGATGAGAAGAATACCTGCGTAACTGTTACTGTGCCTTTGCCAAGAAACTCGTCGTACGTAAGTCTTTCGTTCAGTTTTTCTATTTCGAGAGCGATTCTCGAAATCTTGTATATCGCGTTATCGCCTCTTTCGGGTGCGGAGCCGTGGCAGGAAAATCCTTTTACCTTAATCATTATTTCCATGCGTCCTCTGTGGCCGCGGTAAATGTTCATGTTAGTCGGTTCGGTTATGACAACCATCTCTGGCTTTATCTTGTCTTCGTTTATAATGTACTGCCAGCATAGTCCGTCGCAGTCTTCTTCCATTACCGTGCCCGTGAAATAAATCGTGAAGTCCTTGTTGAGTCCGAGTTCTTTAATCATCTTGCCCGCGTAGACCATCGAAGCCATTCCGCCTTTCTGGTCGACTGAGCCGCGTCCCCATACCTTGCCATCTTCAATCTTTGGCGTGAAGGGGTCGAAGTTCCACAGCGACATTTCGCCCGGATAAACGGTGTCTATGTGAGCGTCAAACGCTATGACTCTTTTGCCGTTTCCGATTCTTCCTATTACGTTGCCGAGTCCGTCGATTTTAACTTCGTCAAAACCAACTGATTCCATTTTATTTTTTATGAGTTCAATTACTTCTTTTTCCTTGCAGGAAAACGAGGGAGTACGGATTAAATCGCATAAAAATTCAGCGGTTTCATTTTCAAGTTCTCCGGCTCTTTTGAATATTTTATCGTACATCGTTTGTAGTTTAATTGTTTAAATTAGAATCTGTCCCAGAGTTTCTTTGCTGTCTCGAGGGACTTGCGCGAGACTTCTTCTTCGTCTATTCCGAGTTTCAGTTCTTTGTTTTCCATAAGCACTTTGCCGTTAGCGATAGTTGTATCGACGGCACACTGTGAAATTCCGAAGATTATATGACCGAGATATGTCGTTTCGTCAAGCGGTGTCGGCGGATAGTAATCTATTAGAATCACATCTGCCGCCGCTCCTTCCTCGATTGAACCGAGGGGTACGTTCCAGTATTTATTTGCTATAGTCGCGTTGTTGAACAGCAGTGTATTCGCGGCTTCCATGAATCCGCATGAGGGATTCTGGTTCCTGATATGCTGCGCCCAGAGCGCGACGCGGAGTTCTTCCGGCATCTTAACAGTCATCGCGTCGGTGCCGAGACCTACGAGGATTCCTTTGCTCTGAAGTTTGATAATATCCGCGATTCCTACAGCGTTGTTGAGGTTGGACTGCGGGTTATGCACAACAATCGTACCGTTCTTCGCGAGAATGTCCATTTCTTTCTCGTCGACGTGAATGCAATGCGCGGCAATACTATGATTTCCGAGAATGCCGAACTTGTCGAGTCTCTCGACAACTCTCATTCCATAATTTTTAACCGAATGTTCTTCATCAGATTCTGCTTCAGCGACGTGTATATGGAATCCCGCGTTGAGGTCGTTTCCGATTTTCGATGCTTTTTCGAGAGTCTTGTCGTTAATAGTGAACGCGGCGTGAAGTCCGAACAATGCTTTCAATTGCTCGTCGTTCGATTTCTGACATTGTTTTATGAAATCAGCGTTCTCTTCGATGCCTTCATCAGAAATCTTCTGCCCGTCCCTGTCCGAAAGTTCGTAGCAAAGCGATGCTCTTAAACCTGTTTCCTTAATCGCTTTCGCGATTGTGTTTAAAGAGCCTTTAACGGCAAACGGGCTTGCGTGATGGTCTATTAAAGTTGTCGTACCGTGACGAACAGCGTTCATTGCCATTATAAGCGTGCTGTAGTAAGTGTCCTCATTGCCGAGTTTCTTGTCGAGCCGCCACCAGAGGTTTTCGAGAACCTCGTTGAAGTTTGACGACGGCGCCGCTTTGCCGAGACCGCGCACGAGCGTGCTGTAGAAATGCATGTGCGCGTTTATGAATCCGGGCATGACTACTTTGCCATTGGCGTCAATTACCTTGTCGTAGATACCCGTGTATGTTTCTGATTTGTCTATCGATTTTATTTTGCCGTCTTCGATAAAGACGGAGTGGTTGTAAAGCACTTTCGGGTTTTTCCCGAGAGTGATTATGATACCGTTTTTTATTAATATGTCCATTTATGCTTCGTTTAAAACGCTCATCTCTTCGGGGGTTCTTTCTCTCATGTATAAAGCGCCTGCAAAACATTTCTGCACGCAAATCGAACATCCGATACACTTCGAAGCGTCTGTTTGGGGAATTTGTTTGTTGTTTAAATCAATCGCGAGATACGGGCACCTTGTGCAGTTGCCGCAATGCTCGCAAAGCGTTTCGTCCACTGCCGAAATTTTCTTTGTCGGCGTGAGTTCCATGAATCCGGTTATGGGATTAGGCAAAGCGCGTCTTATGAGTTCGCTGACGGAATTGATGCCGCGCTCTTTCATCAGGTAACTGAGTCCGGAATGAAGTTCGTCTATGATTCCGTATCCATGTTTCATAACGATAGTACAGAACTGCACTGTCTTAACTCCGAGCGCGAGGAAATCCGCGGCGGCTTTGTAGTCCATCGGACCGCCGTTGCCTGATACCGTAATGCCCATGCCTGATACGTTGGCAAGCGTCAGGTTGCTGATGGGGATTACTCCTTCGCCCGAAAGTCCCACTACGATGCCTTCTTCCCATTTTTCCTTATTGCCTTTTCTGAATGAAAGGGCGGGGAATGTGTTCGCAAGAGTAACGCCCGCTTTCTTGTGCGGATATTTCGCGAATACTTCCTTGATTGCAAAAATGATTGGATAGATAACGGTGACTGCTGCCGTGAGTTTGAACAGTTTCGGAATTTCAGGATTGCTGACTTCCATGACCCAGCCGATTATCTTAGCTGTAAGCTCGGCATCCTGCGAAACTATGTCGCCCTTAGTGCCGTCGCCGCCCTGCGGACAGGAAAGCGAATACTCGATGCCCATCGCTCCGGCATTCTCAAGTTTAATAGTGTTGGAGACCCATACTTTCTTGTCTTCTTCATCGTTGCCCGTTACGGGACCGCCTGTCGAAGCCATTGTAAGCCTGTCGGGATATTCCGCGACGAGTTGTTTTATTTCCGAGCACACTCTGTCGAGCGGATGTCCCGAAACGTTATCGCAGTTTCCGTAAGTTGTTTTTGTAACGGCGAACATGTATTCCGAGGGAATGTGAATGTCGACGTTATCGAAAGCGGTTTTCATCACGCCGCCTGCCCATCCGGCTTCGTAAGCTTTCTTCATCTGTTCGTAACCGTCGCTGGGAGGTGCGGCAGAAAGCAGGAACGGTGACAGAATTTTTCTTCCGAAGAAATCCGTTTCAAGAGAAACGGGCGTCATGTTCTTACCGTCGAGAATTACGCGGCTCTTTACTTTCTTCTTTATAACGGGTTTCGGCAGATTGTTGATGTATGCGTCAACTTCCGCGGCGCAGTTCTTTCCAGCGGCTACCGCTTCGACGACTGTTGTCGGACCGTTGACCATATCGCCAGCGAAGAAAACGGATTTTTTCTTCTTAAGTTCGAGCGACGACCTGCTGCCGATAGCTATAATGATAGCGTCGAACTGTCTCGTCTGCGGGTTCGCTTTCTTATCTACTTTGATTTTCGAAGGATGGAATTTTTCCTTTTCGGGAAGAACGACCTTCGATGTTATAATCGATTTTATTTTCTTTCCTTCAGGTTTAGAAACGCCCGAAATTGAATCGACCTTCGTGCGTCCTGTTATTTCAATTCCGTGTTTGAGAATCAGATAACGTTCGGCTTCGGTCAAAGGCATCTCGTTGAATTTTTCGAGGCATATCATTTCGACATTTGAAGCTCCTCTGAGTCTTGCGGTAACGGCAACATCGAGAGCCACAGCTCCGCCGCCGACTACTGCTACTTTGAGGCCTTTGAATTTAATTTTCTTATGCTCTTTTAAGAAAGAAATCCACGGAAAAGCGTATTCCTCGCCCTTAATGTTAAGGCGGTATTCTCTATCGAGGCCCGAAGCGACAACAACGCTGTCGTATTCGTCTAGAAGCACTTCCGGGGAATCGAAACGCGCGTTCGTGTAAATTTCTATGTTGCCGAGATTACGGAGAAAATCTATGTCGGAATGAAGCACTGATTTGTCGAGTCTTTCGTCGGGAATCAGGTTGCACATACCTCCGGGGATATTATCCTTTTCGTATATATCGACCTGATAGCCTTTCTGGGCAAGAACGGAAGCGGCTCCGAGTCCGGCGGGCCCGGCTCCCACTACGGCGATTTTTTTGCCGTTAGGTTCGGGCTTCGTGAATTCGGGCATCTTTCCGGTTTCTTTTGCTTTCTTTATAATTGTCGCCTGTACGGGCGGTATGGATACAGCATTGTCGAAGGTTCTGTGCACGCAGGCCTTCATGCAGTGATAGTCGGGGCAAACGAAGCCGCAAACGCCGCCGAGCGGGTTGCTGCCCATTATTATTGCAGCCGAACGCATGAAATCCTGAGGCAGACCTCTTTTTGCCGCCATAATGAAATCAGCAGGGGAACAGTCTACGGGGCAAGCCTCTTTACAGGGTTTTTCCTCACAGTATTCGCACCTGGCAAACTCAGTCTGTAGCTGAGCATCGGTCAGTAAATTTCGCATATGTTATATTTTTAAGGAAGTTAACGTTTAGCGCTGAAAGATTAAATACAAAAATCAGTCAAAACGGAGGGTTTGGTCTTTTTAGGGGAGTAGCTGCGTTTCCTGAAAATAAAAAACCCACGGTATTGACCGTGGGTTCAATATAATCTGTCATTTTAAATTTTAGAAATAGAAATGGAAGCCGAGGTTGAATTCCTTCGTATTCGGAAGTCTGTCGTCCGTCACAAATCTTAACATCGCTTCCGTTTCCACGCCCTGAAGAGGGAAGAGCGAAGCGCCGACACTTGTACGGATAGTGCGGTTATCGTTTGCATCCCTGTTCGGTCGTTTTAGCTCATGCTGCAAGCGGAATTCCACTCCGTGAGCGACCAGCACATTCAGTTCGCCGTAACCGAAAAGTCCTCTTGTCATTACGCCTAACCTTCTGTCTTCAAGAAAATCAACTTCACCGATCAGCGCGACGCGTTTCATAAGCCCGATCTTCGTGAATCCTCCGAAAGCCTGCCTGTTGGCATTTGAAATTTCAGCCGTCAGCGGATCGGTGTAGTTATACGGGTTATTATAAAACGAAAGACCTAAATTGACATTCACGTTGTTTTCCTTAGAGCTAATCATGACATCCGCCGAAGATACAAACAGGCGTTTTGAATCGCCGCTGATGAAATCGGTGCCCAGTCCGTTATAAAGCCCGGCTGTAAGATTGAATATTCCAGGCGATATTCCCGCTTCAACGCCGTCGAGCATCGAATACGGCGAATTCAGCAGCGAAGTCCTCTGATAAGCTATGTGTTCGGCGATTTTCACACCGAAGTTCGGGTTCATTCTTCCGGCTCTGAAGTAAAGGTCCGAAGGCATATTGCTCACCATTCCGTAAACTTCGTATTTTGAAGGCACGTTTGGTATCTGGTAACCCGGCGCAAGATGAACACTGATATAATCGTTGACCGAAGCATTTATGTAGAAGTCGCCTTCCATGGTAAGGAACGTGTTTGTGGATGCGGCATTCGGGTTTTCGTTCCCGATATGCATGACGCGAATGTCTCCGCCGACTGAAATGTTCTTGTTCAACTGTGTGGAGAAATCGGGTTTCTTCACAAGTTTTTTGAAGACGTCCATCTGGAGGTTCTGTTTTGCGAAATTATTCCCGTAAGCGTTTCTCATTCCGCCGCCTGTCGGCGAGACGTGGCAGTCGGAACATTTATCCCCCGTGTAAGCGGAAAACCTGGGGTACGAAAGCGCCGCTGAAAGGGGCGCTATTACGAGAATTAAGGCAGCTATTAATTTTCTCATAATGTTATTGTTAAAGTTTACATGTTTATTGTTAAAGTGTCTTCGTCCGGATTATAAGTTGTCTTGTAACTCTTCAGATTCTTTGTCGCGGGTCCTGAAGTTACCTTTCCGTATTTATCGTAAGTCGAGCCGTGACACGGACACTCAAAACTGCTTCCGTCATAATCCACATCGCATTTTTTGTGCGTGCAGATGTTGTTGAGAGCGATGAACTTCGATCTCGAAACTCTGATAACGATTACGTTTTTTGAAACGAAAGCGTATCCTCCTACCGAAGCAAGCTCCGGATAATCCGACAGGTTTATTGTCTTTGCCGTTCCTTCTGATTCTTCGAATTTATCCCTTGCGACAAGTTTCACGATATCGAGCGAACTTAACGCGAGCGAACCGATAACAATCCCTTTAAATCCTTTTGAGAGAAATTCTCTTCTTCCTATTTTGTTTTCTTCCATATTATTCTCCTTTTGAATATTTATGTCCTTAAATTCAAGAACAAATATTATTCAAATTAGTTGCCTAATTCCATAAAAAACAATAAAAAAATCCCCGTAGGAACGGGGATTTATTATAGGTTTATTTGTTATTATTCTATTGCTGCTTCACGGCTTTAAAAACGCCTTTCTCCACTATGCCGCGCATAGTCGAGTATTCCCAGGTTCCGTTAAGCTCATTATCCGTAACACTGAATCTGAGGAATATGTTATTGTCTGCTATCTTCGGATTAAGGTTTACGAATCCTTTTTTATTCTTTTCGTCGAGCGTCCCGAAGAAGTTGCCGCCTGCGCCGAGGATTGTTTTGTAACGGTCATTGTATACGTTGAACACCTTAGTGAATCCTGTAATGTCAGGATCTTCGAATATCTTTGGTCTGAACTGCCCTTCGGCGACCTTGTTCCCCAAAGAGTCCGTCATTGTAAAGTCATAGGAAGCAAGAAACGATTCCACGAATTTGCTCGTGAATATAACGTTGTTATTGCATCTCATGCATCCGTACAGAGTTGTGCTTGCTATAGCCAGCAGTATTAATAATAGTTTTACAGTTTTCATAATCTTATTTGATTAATATCATTCTTTTGACTTCCGTGAAAACGCGTGAGTTTGAATTCGGGTCATACGCCGTTATCTTGTACAGATAAACACCGCTTGAAAGTGAATACAATCCCGAATTGAAAGCTACGTTGTATACGCCGGTAATGTAAAATGAATTATCGATGAGGCGCGCTACTTCGCGTCCCGACAGGTCGTATACTTTCAGAGTGATATTCGCGTTCTGGGGCAGAGCGAACCTTATCGTCGTAGAAGGATTGAACGGATTCGGGAAATTCTGCATCAGCGAGAATATTGTCGGAGCTTCGGAAGAGTTTATCACCGGTCCGAACTTCGAGCACTGGTTGTAACGCAGTCTGATTGTGTCTCCCGGCATTGAGCCGAAACCGAGCCTCGGGTCTATGCTTCCGCCGTACTGGACCTGGAGGTGGCAGTAAGACATTATTGTACCTGTTGCGGGCGACGTTCCGCTGAAACATCCGCCTTCAGCGTAGTAGCAGGAATCGATAGCCGACTGCGTGTTGGCATTCCTGACAGGCCACCAGCAGGCGTGTGTATGCATTGAACCGAAGTTGTGACCGAGTTCATGCGTCGACACCATCGTTGTCCAGGAATAAGACGGATATATGTTGTATGTAAGGTCTATGTTGCAGAACGAAAATCTTCCGGATGAATCCTGGGCGTTGTAATTAGTGCAGAGCGTTCCTATCCAGGCTATTCCACCCGCGCCGAGCGGCCTTGAAGTGAGGAACTGCGCAAGATCGCCGTTGAAATTGTCTTTTCTGTAACCCCCGAACTGGAGAAGGTACACGTAAGAATCGTTTATGAATCTGAACGGATCAGGAGTGTTCCAGATATATATTTCAGATATCTGTATCGGTATGTACTCGTTCTGGTAAAGAGTCGCAACTGAATTATAGTATCCTGTTATGAAGTTCCTGACTGCTGTTTCGTCGGAGCCTTTATCGGTGTAAAGCTTGTAATCGGCTTCGATGTATATTCTTACAGACTGCCTTGCGCCGTCAGTCTGGTATTCGTTATGTGACGGAAGATTTGAAGAAGTCTTGTAGTACTTCATATCAAGTCCGTCTATGCCGCATTTGAAATTGCTTCCTTTGTTGAGGTCCTGCTCCCTGTAGAAAATATATGATGTTCCGGAGCCGCCAACGGGACCGAGATTGTATGTACCGCCGCTGTATGAAATGACGCCCATGACCAGGTTGTCAAAAATGCTGATTGAAGCGACCGAGTTCTCTTCGCCTTTTACTATTCCGCGGTAGTATCTTCCTTTCTTGTATTCCGGAGACGAACCGCTTGAATTAGTTGATTTGAAATCCGGAGTAAGAAGTTCGGTCTCCACCAGCTGCAACTGAACGCTTTCACCGCCGCCCGTCGGTATGCTGAAATTTATGTTTCTTCCCGCGCTGTAAGCCGATAAAGCCTGCGCGTTCAGTTCAAGACTTACATATTTCCTTATATCGCTGACTATTTCTTTCTGCGTAAAGGCTTTTGAGCTGTATGAAAAAAGGCTTACATTGTCGAAACTTTTTGTGTTTAAAGCGTTCTGAACTGTCTCGCTTACTCTTTTAACCGGCGTGACGTTTTTGCTCTTGGTCTGTGTGGATGCCTGTTCAGGATTTAATCCTATGCTGCCGTATACAAACGCAAACAGCACTACAAGCAGCGCGGCGAAACTCAAATTTGAAATTATTCTTTTCATTTTTCTCCCCTTCTTAATTTTGATCATAAGTTAATGTTCTGTCGACAGAGCCGCTTGCCCGAAGGACCATCTTCGGAACTCCGTTGACGGAAGAAAAATTAACATCGTAACTTACACCCGAAGAAGTGTACGTCAAAACGTTGTTCGAGTAAGTGTAATTCTTGCTCACGGCGCTCTGTCCCGGACATTTTAAAGTCGCAATGCCGTTGCTGAACGATGCCGTTTCACCAAGGCACACGTCCTGAAGATTTCCCTCCATCTTTACCAGAACCCAGGATCCTTCGATGCTGCCGGTCTGTGTCAGGAGCTTTTCACATTCTGTACCTGTCAGGCTGAGTCCGAGAACCCCTGCCAGAATCAGGTATTTAAAAGCGTTAAAATACTTTTTCAACATGTTTTAAAGTTTAATTTTTTCAATATATTAATATAATTATTTAATTGCAATCAACAGCAGACTTTACTGTAACACAGAAAATGTCTAATTAATTGAATAGTATTTGTAGTCCTGCAACCTTAATTTGGTTCCGTTTGTAATTATGCACCTGCTCGAATTACTGAAAAAATATAAGAATCTGATATTCCTTGCGCTCTCACTGGTAGTGATAGAAGACGTCGCATGGATAGTGGAACCTTATATTTTCGGTAAAGTTATCGACGCTGTCATCGATGTTCAGGTTTTTTCAAAGGAAAAGAAAATCATCGACGACCCCGGGAAATCTGACGCTGAAAAGATAAAGGAACTTAAAAACGGCGAGTATATTTCAGAGGAACAGGAAATCGACAACCCGAAAAGTTTCTTTGATTCGTTAAGGATTAAAATAAACGTTAAGAACGACGCAGCAGGAATATTCCTTCCGTTGTCACTGTGGATAATCGCGTTCGCGATTAATTCCGGAGTCGGTGCGTTGAGGCGCTCTGTCGATCCTAAGATATTCCTTAAAATATACACCAAGATAGCCACGACGATAAGCAGGGTCTCCGTGCAGAAACGAATATCCGTTTCAAAAACCACAGCAAGGGTTCAGCTTTCACACGAATTTATAAATTTTCTTCAGTACAGGGTTCCTGAACTTATAGAAAACACTATCTCGATCTCGGGCGCGGTAATAGCGCTTTATTTCTTCGACTGGATAATTTCGCTGACATGCCTGTGCATAGTGGTGCCTATGTATTTCCTGAACAGGATATATATGAAGAAGGTGTCGGTTCTGCAGAAAGAATACCACGACAGCTACGAGGACGTGTACGACGTGTTCGCAAAGAAAGATCCTGTGCACGTTAAAGACTATTATACAAATCTTGCAAAGCCGCAGAAAAGAATCGCAAACTGGGGGGCTTTTAATTTCGCGCTTATGAGAATTTCGCTTCTCATAATTTTCCTTGTGGTTCTGTACGTGGCGATCGAACTTGACGAGTTTTCCGCGGGCGAGCTATATTCAATAGTGGCTTATTTGTGGACGTTCGTTACCGCGACCGAGTATATGCCGGAGCTGCTGGAGAACTGGACCTCCATGAAGGACATATCAAAACGTCTTAAAGCGGAGAACTGATTACTTGTTCTGCGCGAGCTTTTCCGCCCTGTCGGCCGTTTTAAGCTTGTCGATAACCTCTTCGAGTTCGCCTTCCATCACTTCAGACAGGTTGTAAAGAGTAAGCCCGATCCTGTGATCCGTCAGCCTGTTCTGCGGAAAATTATAAGTGCGTATTTTTTCGCTTCTGTCTCCCGAACGTACCATTTCTTTTCTCTGACTGCTTGTTTCCTTTTCGCGCTTCTCGAGTTCGAGTTCGTAAAGTCTCGAACGAAGCACTTTCATTGCTTTGTTCTTGTTCTTAAGCTGCGAGCGCTCGTCCTGACACTGGACAACAATGCCCGTGGGAATGTGTGTTATACGGATTGCCGTTTCGACTTTGTTTACATTCTGTCCGCCGGCTCCGCCTGAACGGAATACATCTATCTTGAGGTCATTCTCGTTTATCTCGACGTCGAAATCTTCAGCTTCGGGAAGCACCGCAACGGATGCTGCCGAAGTGTGCACTCTTCCGTTTGCTTCAGTCTTCGGAACCCTCTGGACGCGGTGCACGCCGCTTTCGTACTTAAGTTCTCCGTATGCTCCTTTTGATATAACGTTTATCACCGCTTCCTTCAGGCCTCCGGGAATCGAAGATTCACTGTAGTCCATCAGTTCGGTTTTGAGGTTGTGTTTTTCGAAGAAGCGGTTGTACATCCTGTATAGTTCGGCGGCGAACAATGACGCCTCGTCTCCGCCGGTTCCGGCCCGTATTTCCATGATGGCGTTCTTGTCGTCGTTCGGGTCTTTCGGAATAAGAAGCTCTTTTATGATATCTTCCTGTTTTACTATTTCGGGTTCAAGCCTTTCCATTTCTTCCTTCGCCAGCTCTTTAAGCTCCGCGTCTCCCGAATTGTACATCAGGTCCTTGTTGTCATCGTATTCTTTTTTCAGAAGCAGATATGCGTCGTATGCGTTCACAACCTCGGTGAGGTCGGAATATTCCTTGGAAAGTTTCCTGTATTCCTTCTGGTCGTTGACAGTTTCCGGAAGGTTCAGGAGGTCTGATATCTCCTGATACCGCTCTTTTACCTTATTTAATTTTTCAAACATTTATATCGAAATAAAAAACTTAGCCCCGGATAACAAGCGCTAAGTCAGAATAATGCAAAATACAAAAAATACGGCAATGAATAAATTCAAATCAAAAAGCGAAATAAGGAAAAACATTCCGGGCTATCCAGAATGCGGCGGTCAAAATCACTGCCGCGGCGAGTATATATTTGTTGTACGGCACTTTCGGAAGGTCCTTTCCCGAAATGAGGAAGTAAGAATAATAAACAATAGTGTAAAGGATCAGCGGAGTGGTAATGAAAACAAACGGATTGAAATGAAAAGCGTCAAAGAAATCGAGATGCAGTAAAAAATGCGTACCTCTTAGCCCTCCGCATCCCGGGCAGTAAAGGCCCGTTACCGAATAAAACAGGCACTGCGGGTAGTACCTGTCGACTGCGGGGTTCCAGAAATAAAGCACGGCAATAAAAAAAACTGCGGCTGATACAGCCGCAGTTGCCCGAACTTTTTTGCTTTCTAAAAAACTGTTTATGTCCAATTATTTTACTAAGTTGAACTTCTCTCCGAATGAACCTATTAAAGGAAGCGGAGAAACTTTTCCGCCGAAGGCGTTTATGATCCCGATTATATAGTATACGATTACCGCAATGTAGAGTATATATCCGAAACCGCATGTTACTATTCCGAGAATGTTAACCAGGATGTTTACTATGAGAAGCACTATTGACTGCTCGGTATGGAACATTACGAATTTATTCTTCTTGTATTCATCCATTAAAAGAGGAATGAAGAAAATCAGATAGGCTACGAAAGCCATGGTTTTTCCTGATTCGATTTCTTCAGGAGTGATGTTAAGATTTCTTGTAGATTCGGCCATTCTTTCTCCTTTCGATTATTTAATATTTGAAACCCTGATTACCTGAATATCGCTTTAATGCTACCCCAGGTGTTTTTTATTCCCGAAACTGTGTGTACTACGGTTATTGTGTTTGTATAGGAATAAGTTCCGTTAGAGTTTATGCATTTAAGTCTGTAATAGTAAACTGAGGAGTTGGACTTGCCGTTGAAATCTACACTGTTGTCCTGGTACGAATAGTATGAATTGTTGCCGTTCGCGCTTAATGTCTTAATGTAGACGAAACTGTTCGGTGATACCGCGCTTCTTTCAATCTCAAACTTAACTATGCCCCCCTCATCGCCCGTTTTCCATTCAAGCAGTATTCCCTCGGCATTTGTTTTTCCCGTGAAATACTCGAATGTAAGGCTGCCAAAAGCGGCGCCGGCAATTACTAATAAAATAAAGAAAATTGTAATGGTTTTTTTATACATAGCATTCCTATCTTATTAAAGATAAAACCAATATTTATATTATGCAAGTGAAAATATTAATTATCGGCTTAAAATTTTTGATAAGTAAGTTTTAATTTACCATTTATTTTGATAATTTTGGCGTGTGGATTTGAAAAAATTATTCATAGGGATTGACTCCGGGGGCACTAACTGCAGGGTCGGTTTCGGCGACGGGACCGGCAGGATAATTCACTCCGGGAACTATGAATCGATTCACTATTCCCAGGCCGGCGCGGAATCCTTTTCCGAACATATTTCCGGCGTTATTAAGGCCTTTTGCTCGGAAATTAACCTCGACCTCGGCTCTCTTTCCGGTATTTGCATCGGCGCCGCCGGCGCAAGACACGCTTCCGACAAGGAAAGACTGAAATCAGCTCTGTCGGAGAAAACCGGTTACGGAAATATAATAGTGGAATCCGATACTGCAGTCGCCCATTATGCAGCGTTCAGGGACGATGAAGGGCTGCTGCTGATAAGCGGTACCGGCTCGGTTCTTTTCGGAAAATACAGGGGCTGCAGTGTCCGGATAGGAGGCTGGGGAAAACTTCTCGGAGACGGAGGAAGCAGCTATTCGATCGCTCTTAATTTTCTGCGCAGGATGGCGGAATCTTTCGATGATTCCGACTCCGAAAGCCCGCTTGAGAAAAGCCTTAAAAGCACGCACGGACTCGGTAGGGAGAACATAATTCAGGAAATCTATCACGGCGGTTTCAGCATTCAGTCTCTGACTCCATTCATCATTGGCAGAGCGGATGAAGGCGATGCACTTTGCTCGGAAATTATTGACGCTGAAGCCGATTCGCTTGTGAGACTCCTTTCGGCTTTCAGGAAGAAGCACGGAGAAGCTCACGGCACGGAAGTCGCGTTCCTCGGCAGTGTTATTGAAAATGATAATTATTTCCGCAGAAGACTGAAGTCTAAAATCGCGGATGAGTTCGGAGACGCGTTCCGCGTCAGAGAAGAAAAAATAAACACGCTGAAAGGTGCTTTGAAAATTGCAGTTAAAACTTTTACAGATGAAGACTGATATAATATTAATACTCGATTTCGGATCCCAGTACACCCAGCTTATCGCAAGAAGGCTGAGGGATATGAATGTATACTGCGAAATACATCCTTACAACATTGATTTCAGGAAATTCCTTTCCGCTTCATCGAAATACGATCTGAAGGGGATTATACTGTCGGGCGGGCCGGCAAGCGTGCTGGCAAAAGACTCGCCGGATATTGACGCGGATAATTATAAGGCGATGACGGAAGCCGGTGTTCCTGTTCTGGGGATATGTTACGGCCTGCAGCTCATCGCTAAGAAATCCGGCGGAAGGATACACAAGGCGAAAGTAAGGGAATACGGATTCACAAGAATAAAATCTCTCAGCGCTTCGGGTATCTTCAGGGGATGCGGAAAGAGTTTCAACGCATGGATGAGCCACGGCGATTCGGTCGATTTGCTCCCTTCGGATTTCACTGTCACTGCAAGGAGCGCAAACGGCGTAATCAGCGGTTATGAAAACAGGAGGAAAAAGATTTACGCGGTTCAGTTTCATCCGGAAGTCAACCATACCGAATACGGCAGGAAGATGCTTTCAAATTTCGCTCTTGGAATATGCGGTGTTAAATCTCTCTTCAGGCCGTCGTCGTTCATTCGGGATAAGATTAAGGAGATAAGGGAGAAAGTCGGAAAAGACACGGTTATATGCGCATTAAGCGGCGGCGTGGATTCTTCAGTTGCGGCATCGCTGGTTCACAAAGCAGTAGGCAGGCAGCTCGTTTGCATTCATATCGATAACGGGCTCATGAGAAAAGACGAGAGCAGGAAAATTGTCGATCTGTTCAGAAAACATTTCAGGTTTAATCTTGTTTTCGTTGACGCTTCGGAATTGTTCCTTAAAAGACTCAAAGGCGTTTCAGACCCGGAAAAGAAAAGAAAGATAATCGGAAAAACGTTCATAGATGTTTTTGAGAAAGAGGCTAAGAAAATCAGAAAGAGCGGCAGGGGAGCCGAATACCTCGTTCAGGGTACTCTTTATCCCGACGTTATAGAATCAGTATCGTTCAAGGGACCGTCCGTTACAATCAAGTCCCATCACAACGTAGGCGGGCTTCCCGAAAAAATGAAGATGAAAATTATTGAACCGTTCAGGGAGCTGTTCAAAGACGAGGTGAGGAGCATCGGAATGAAACTCGGACTTCCGGAGTCATTCATTAAAAGGCATCCGTTCCCCGGACCGGGGCTTGCAGTAAGGATTCTGGGGGATATAACCAAGGAAAAACTTTCGATACTCCGTGAAGTTGACGACATATTCATAAACGAGCTTCACAGCTTCGGACTTTACGACAGCATATGGCAGGCTTTTGCCGCATTGCTGCCGGTGCAGAGCGTTGGCGTTATGGGAGACGAAAGAAGTTATGAAAACGCAGTCGTGCTCCGGGCCGTCACCTCTCTCGACGGGATGACAGCAGATTTTTATCAGTTCGAAAAGGAATTCCTCACATCCGTTTCAAATAAAATAATTAACAGAGTGCGCGGAGTAAACCGTGTAGTATACGACGTCAGTTCAAAACCCCCCGCAACCATAGAGTGGGAATAGATTTTTAACGGTTTTAGAAGGGATTATCCTCACCGTCTGCAAACACTGCAGTAATATATTGATAATTCAATATATTACGCCCATGTCTATTTTATTACAAGAAACTGTCTACTTTTTTAGAATTTGACTTGACAAGTTACTTTAAGTGATATATATTTGTGCTGTCTTTTAAACAAACTATTTTTTAAATCCGCCAAAAATACAGGAGGTATTAAATGGCCAAAATTAAAAACATGTTCTTCGTATTGCTTACCGTAGCATTCCTTTCAGGAATCGTTGCAGGTTGCGGTGGTGTAAGTGAAGAGCAATTAAAACAATTAAATGACCTGAAGGCAGAAGTTGAATCACTTCAGAGCCAGGTTAATGCAAAAGAGAGTGAAAAGTCTCAGCTGCAGAAGCAAATCGCTGATAAAGATGCAAAGATCAAGGATTTCCAGAAGCAAATGGATCAGGCAAAAGCCAATTGCAAGTAATCCAGGGTTTGTATTAAAAAGCACAAGTAACAAAAATTTTAAAAAATTTTTAAAAAAGGAGATTTTAATAAATGAAGTTTCATAAATTATTAATCGCATTGCTTGTCCTCTCCTTAACTCTTGGTGCAAAGATATCAGTATTTGCTCAAGACGAAGAAAAGCCTGAAATGACGGAAGAAGAGTGGCAGAAGCAAATGGACGAGTATACCGCAAAGAAGAATGAACTTACCGGTAAACTTGACCAGTTAACAAAAGACGTAGACGCATTAAAGAAAACCAATTCCGATAAAGACGCTGCAGTCGTAAAAGCGGAAGAAGATCTTTATGCATCAGTCGGCTCAACAAAGAGCGGCGTTGCGGATTTCAGAAAGAAATTCGAAGCAACAGAAAAGTTCATAAATAAAAAAGAAGGTAAGAAAGAAGATGCAGAAAAGATGTTCGCAGAAATCGAAGCATCGAAGATCAAATGCTTACCCGAATTTTATGACAGATACAAAAAGATGAAAGACGCGCTTGCAAAGTGGGAAGAAGTCAAGAAGGAAGCCGGTTACACGGTTGTAAAGGGCGACTGCTTATACAAGATTGCAGGCAAGAAGGAAATCTACAACAACGTCAAGATGTGGCCCGTACTCTGGGATGCTAATGAAAAAGGCGTTGTGAACGCTCCTCCGAAAGTCGCGAAGACCATCAAGAACCCGAACCTTATTTATCCGGGTCAGGTCTTAAAGGTTCCGGCACTTACCGAAGACCTTAAGAAGAAAGCTCTTGAGAAATCAAAGAAATACAGATATACAAGAAAGAAAAAAACTGAAGAGCCGAAAGACGTAAAGAAGGACGAAAAGAAAGACGTGAAGAAAGACGTAAAGAAAGAAGAACCCAAGAAGGAAGAAAAGAAGAAATAACCTTCTTTGAGATATTTAAGAGCCTTTATACGACGTATAAAGGCTCTTTTTTATTAAATTAAAACAGACGACTACGGAAAAGAACATTTCATTAAACGGCATAGACCTGCTCTCTTTTACGGGAGTCAACGAAGAAAACCTGTCTTTGCTTAAGGAGAGGTTTCCCGGAACCGTGCTTGTTATCAGGGGCGATAATGCTTTCATTAAAAGCAACAATGAAAAAGAGTTTGCAACAGTATCCCGCATAATCGACGAAATGGTATTCCTTGCCAAAAGGCAGGAGCACATCACCGTTGACGATGTGAGGCTTGTCGCAGATCTTGTCGACGACAGGGGCGGAGAACCGCGGCAGAACGGAAACACGGGGCAGGATAAAGGCGACGTTATACTATACAACAGAAACGATTTCGTGAAGCCTAAAACCCCCACACAGATAGAGTACTGCAACAGCATATCCGGAAATGATATTATCTTCGCGATAGGCCCTGCGGGCACAGGCAAGACTTATCTGGCCGTGGCGTTTGCTGTTGCAGCCCTGAAGAGCAAGCAGATAAGCAAAATCGTTCTTGCAAGACCGGCTGTCGAGGCCGGGGAGAGCCTCGGATTTCTTCCCGGAGATTTGTCCGAAAAAATCGACCCTTACCTTAAACCCCTGTTTGACGCACTTGAGGCAATGCTTCCGTACGAGAAGCTGAAGGGGTATTTCGAAAAGAACGTTATTGAGATTGTGCCTCTTGCCTACATGAGGGGCAGAACGCTGAATAATTCATTCGTGATTCTCGACGAAGCCCAGAATTCGACAACTATGCAGATGAAGATGTTTCTGACACGCCTTGGACCGAATTCCAAAGCAATCATTACAGGCGATATAACGCAGATTGACCTTCCGATGAAAGAGCAGTCCGGTCTGATTCAGGCCGCTTCAATTTTACAGGGTATCGAAGGGGTTTCTTTTGTATATTTCAACAAGTCGGACGTCGTCAGACACAGGCTTGTAAAGGAAATTATCGACGCGTACGAAAAGCATAACGGAGCAAAATAAATGCATTTACTGTATAAGGGAAAATGCTAAAAATTCAATTATTTCGTTGTTTGTATTAAATATGTTTTTTATATTACAGGAGTTATCTATTTAAGAAATAATTATTTTAACTTAATTTTACATAAAATAAGTTTTGAATATGGCAGACAACACTTCCACACAAGACGCAAAAATCCCGTCCGGGAATTTTGACCCGAAAGCGACTCGGATTGAATCCAAGATTAATCAACTCAAAGAGGGGTTTTCGGAAATTGTCGAAATTAGAAAATATCTTGTAGAGAAAAACCTTAACAGAATCAGCAAAGCAGGAACAAAGGATGTAATAAGGGCTCTTATACCGTCCTTAATACTTCTGATTGTCTCCCTTTTTGTTGATGTTGCTTATGTGCCTTTCCTCGGCAACATAGCAACAAACATTGCAAAATCTCTGTTCCAGTTCGATATCACTCAGAAAGTTATTCCGATGCAATTCTGGTGGCTGCCATTTGTGGCTTACATATTGTTCCTCATATTCGCATGGGCGAGCAATCACAGCCTTAAGAAACAGATAGCCCTCAAGGGACCCTCGGGTGAAATTATAACGAGAATCGTCGACAATTACAGCGGTCTTGTCGATTCAATATCGACTGCCATGCCGTTGCTCGGCGCCGCTATTCTTCTGCTTTCAACGCAGATGGGCGAGAAGGTATTCCTCGGATTCTCCGTTCCGTTCGAAATCAAGTCGATCGTAATACTTGCTCTCGGAAAACTTTTCGGAACAGTGTTTGAAACCCAGGGACTTCAGTATCAGGCTATTACCGAAGAAGTAGGCAACATAGAAGAAGAATACAATTTTTACAACCAGTATCAGCTTCAGAACAGGCTTCTCGAAAGCATCCGCTCGACGAACGAACAGCTTCTTACCGGACTTACCGGAGCGGGCGGCACAAAACAGCTTTCGAAAGAAGACGCTGAAGTCATATTCAAATACCTTAAGATGGCCAAGGAAGTGAACGATGAACACGCGAAGAACATTACCTCGTTCAAGACGCTCGTCGAAGATTTCAACAAAATAAAACTTACCGATTCTGCAGTAGCGAACCAGATGAACGAAGTAGTCAACAACATTAACAACGTCGCCGCAATAGTCAAAAAGACGGCGGAATACTCCGAGCTTATGAAGAACAATTTTGAAGTGATGAAGGGACTTTCCGGAGCTTTAAGCAACATCAAGCTGCCCGATCACGGCGCGCTGCAGGAACTGCAGAAGACCGCGGCCATGGTAAGCGAAACTGTCGGAAACCTGAAGGACTCGAACGCGCTGAAGAGCCTTGAAAACTTAGTATACCTGACCGGAAAGCGTCAGTAATTGCTAAAACTTTAATTTTAAAGCGATGAGTAAACACAATAGAGATGTCAAATTCATAATATATCAGGTATTATATATATTTGTCATTGTCGTTCTTACGATGAAAGGCGCCGACATCAACCTTCAGAGAGTTATGACGGAAGAAGAGGCGGTTAAGAAAACTTACGCCGACTCGCTTAAGAAATATATCGATTCCATGTTAGCCCTGGGTCTTGTACCGAAGATCGAGCTCGATTCATTGAAGAACCTCGCTGACCTGAGAAATTTTGTGCCACCTCAGATAACACCTAACATGATTACGCTGCAGACGGGACAGATGGTTGTTTCGTCCACTGAATTCGAAAGACTTAAACAGATTCAGGAGCAGCAAAAACCCGAAGATAAAAAAGATCTCGAAATTAAGGAAATCGACGTAACGCCGCTCGTAGCTGCGCCGCTCGTTCAGTTTACAACGAACACAATTCAGAACAGGGGCAACCAGACGCTCGAAATTTACGGCGACGACGGGGGCATGATAGCCTCAATACCCGCCGGCGGTTCAAAGTCCTTCACGATGGGAGGGCAGAAAACCGTGACTTATAAACAGGGCGGTCAGAGCAAGAGCGTTAACACCAGGGAAAACCAGAAGCCGAAAATCAACCTGCTTCCGCTTAAAGCCGGCGGACCTGACGCGTCTCTCAGGGAACTTCAGAGCGTTGTCGGATTCAGAATTTCCATCGAGGACGACTTCCTCGGTCAGCTTGACGTGAACATTACAGGACCGGTGAAAGTCGAAACGAAGGGCAACGGAGTCTATGACCTGACTCTTAAATATGCCGCTTCAAAAGATCAGTTTGAAAGAATGACGGATAACGGCTCGGCTCCTTTCAGGGCGTCGTTCACCGTGACCGTTAAAGATAAAATAGCGCCGCATAACGTCTCAAGACAGGGACAGTTTACTTTCGGCGAATGGTAAAGCACTTAACTTTTTTATTAAAATAATTAGTATGAATATTTCAAAAACTTCTGTTTACGCATTTTTTACGTTACTGGTTCTGGTTTTATGTTTTAACGTGAAAAATACCTACTCACAGGAAGTGAGGGAAGATGATCCCAAGACTTTTAAGTATTTCAAGATTAACGCCAACGCTGATGATGACAGCGTATTCGTCAGAATTCAGGATGAAATGGCAGTGGATCCAAAACTTTCTACTTTCACGGTAATCGTGAATGTATCCGACGCAGATCCGAACAATCATTATGTTGTAATCGGTGAAGAAACGGACCCGACAAAAATACAGGTCTCATGGAACAACATCACTAAGCCTGTGCAGCAAAAGTTATTGAATTGGTCAGCTCCGAACAAGATCAACCTCGCGCAGAAAAAGTACAATTACATTTCTGTGTTCGTAGAGGCTCTTAAGAGGATAAAGATCAAGGAAGTAATATCCCCGCCTAAGAAAGAGAGAGAAATTTTAAACACGACAGCATATATAAACCCTTACCTTAACTTTTTCGGCGGCGAGCCTCTCGGCATACCGTTAAAGAAAAGTTTCGGATTTTCGTTCCAGCTCGGTACGCCGTATTCAGGACCGCTTGAAACGGACCTCATTGCCGGTAACTTCCATCTGCTCGGCGCAAAAGTCGGTGTCACAACCAGAATAAAGGAACTGGTCAGGAAGCGCGACGCCGGTGCAACTTCGGGTGAAAAAGAAAGCACGTTCGGCAACTACAACAATATCTTCACCCCGAAACTCGGCCTGCAGGCAAGTTATGTGCTTCCTTTCGGTAACTTCCTGGAAGCAAGTTTCTTCTCCGTACTCGATAGCGGCGATTACGATCCGCCTTTGAAAGTGAAGAACAATCTTGACACTGCGATAAACGGCGCGTATATGCCGAATATCAACATTACCAAGGGAAGTTATTTTAACTTTGAATTCCGTTATCCCATCAGAACTTTCGGTTCAACGAGGGCGAAGATTTACATCGCGAAGTATTTCGGTGAATTCCATGCCGGATATTCAGCAAGAGAAATCAGACTGGCAGGTTCTGTATTCGATTTAAGAATGGATTATACGTTCAGCAACGCCCGCAGAAACTGGCAGTTCCTCTGGGAAGCTTATGTATCAAACATCTCGGAATCGTTCGGTCTTAGTTCGTTCGCTATCGGACCTTCCGTCAGGCTTACCAAGACACCGAACGGTCAGTTCGGCGTCGTTACAGCTATGGTTAACGCCAGGCTGAAAATCGGTGACTTCTACGAAGAAAAGTAGTGTTTTTTTATATTTGATTTTACCTTAATTTAGGTTAATTTTCAGCGGCTCATTCTTATGAGCCGCTGTTGTTTTTCCCAATAATTTAAATAAAAACTATGACGAGGGTAGTTATATTTATTTTTTGTTTCGCTTTTCTGTTCATGCTCTCTCCCGTATTTGTGAACGCTCAGGATGACGATTGCTGTCCTGAAGAGGATAAATACGGTCGTGAAGACGAGCTGCTTATCAATGAATGGCAAAAGCAAATGGACGATTTTAACGCGAAAAAAGATCAGTTGCTTACACAGCTCAAGAAGTCCAATGATGAGATTGACGCGCTGAAAAGGGAATCAGCCGACAGGGATAAAAAAATTGCCGATGCGGAAAATCTTCTATATTCATCCGTCGGAACCGACAGGAACGGTATAGCGGATTTCAGGAAAAAATTTGACGAGACAGAAAAGAAAATAAACAATAAGTTAGGTACTCCCGCCGATGCCAGAAAATCTTATTTCAACGAGATTGAAGCCTCGAAAATCAAATGCCTGCCCGAATTCTACAACAGGTATCTTGCAATGAAGAGCAAGCTCGAGGCATGGGAAAAAGAATCCGCGATTGTCGTTAAGTCGAATCAATACACCGTTGTCAAGGGTGACTGTCTCTGGAAAATCGCCGGAATGAAAGAAATTTACAACAAGAATAATTACTGGCCGAAGATCTGGGAAGCTAACGAAAAGGGCGTGATTTCTGCTCCTAAGGGAACACCCAAGACGATAGTTAACCCGAATCTGATTTATCCCGGACAGGTGCTGAAAATTCCCGTCCTTACCGAAGAGGACCTTAAAAACCTCAGAGATGTTAAATATCAGGTGAAGATGCAGAAACAGGCCGAGGACCGGAAACTGAACAGGAATAAAAGCACGCTCAAGAAAAAAGATATTAAGAAAGAAATAAAGAAAGATGTTAAGAAGGATGTGAAGAAAGATGAGAAGAAGGAAGTGAAAAAGGACATTAAAAAAGAAGTTAAGAAATAACAGTTTTCAGATAACAAAAAAGCCCTTCAATCGAAGGGCTTTTTTTTATTCTTTTATAAGTCTTGCTCCGAATGCGCCGTCAATGTTGTGAATATGTGGAAAGAGTTCAATAAATCCGTTACTGTTAACCACGTCCCTGCTTACATATTCTTCGGCTCTGTCAACTCTGAATTCCTTATGTCTTTCCAGGAATATGGCTACGACATCTTCATTCTCTTCCTTTTCGGTTGTGCATGTGCTGTAAACCAGCGCGCCTCCCGGCCTGACGTATTCAGAGGCTTTTTCAAGTATCTCAAGCTGGATTTTCTGAAGCTTTATAATATCTCCGGATTCCCGTTTCCACTTTATGTCAGGTTTCTTTGTTATCACTCCGAGCCCAGAACACGGTGCGTCTACTATGACCTTGTCAACTTTGTTGAGAAGTTTCTCCCTGAGAAGTTCGGTCTTCGGCTCCTGAATATCCTCATGGAATGCCAGCACGTTCGACAGCGACATTCTTTCGAAGTTTTTCTTCATAATCTCGACTTTGGACAAATACTTGTCTATTGAAATAACTTTCCCTTTCCCGTTCATCAGTTCCGAAATATGCGAGCTCTTGCCGCCCGGCGCCGCGCACACATCAAGGACAAGTTCGTTTTCTTTTGGATCGAGAAGCTTAGACATGAGTCCGGCGCTTTCATCCTGAACACTGAACAAACCTTTTTTAAAGAATTCGTCGTCATATATTCTTGACATCATCTTTATGTGCAGGAAATTATTCAGATAGTTTCCGCGTCTGTGCTGAATACCTTTTTCTTCAAGGTGTTTCTCCATTTCTTCCACGCTTACGCGGTTAGTGTTCACCCGCAGCGAAAGTTTCGGTCTTCTGTTGTTAGCTTCGCAAAGCTTTTCGGCCTCGTCAAAGCCGAAACGGGTCACCCACCTGCGAACCATCCAGTTCGGGTGCGACTGGATTATGCCGAGATAATTTACTTCGTCAATTTCCCTGGTCGGCCATACAAGGCTGTCAAGAGTGCGTATAATCGTCCTTAACAGGCCGTTTACAACACCGGCGTGCTTGTCTCCGCGCAGTTTCTTAATAAGCTCTACAGCTTCGTTAACCGCTGCCGCGTACGGTATTTTATTCAGAAAGAGTATCTGATAAAGCGCTACTCTCATGGCGTTTTTCACGTCAGAAAGGCACTTTTCGTACTGGCCCCTGTAAAATCCGTTAAGAAACCAGTCCAGTCTTCTCATCCATCTTATAACGCCGTGAGAGATCTCATTAAGAAGAGCCTTGTCAAGGTCGTTAAGGTCGCTGTTGCGTATTTCAAAATCTATGATTTTATCGAGATATGCGTCAGTTCTTTCGCATCTGACCAGTATTTTAACCGCTATTGCCCTGGCATTGTTATAGACGCGTTTATCGACATTTCCGTAATATGGGAAATTCTCATCCGGATTCTGGAGGGGTATATGCACTTCCTTTTCCGGCTCATCAGGACTTAAAGGTTCGTCATCTAGGGTCGCCTGGTTAAACTCTTCAGGCTCGTTTATTTTCTCGTTTTGAGGCGTATTCTTTTCTTCGTTCTTGTTTTTTTCGTTTTCCATTTCTAAAGATAGCTAATTGACCGTTCAGATTAAATGAAGTAAAAATTGTCAGAGTATTATGACAGGACATTCATAGATCGAGTTGAGGAAATGTTTCCCGTATGGTTTCGTCAGAATCCTGTTGTCTAGTACCACAATAATACCTTCGTCGCTCCTATTCCTTATAAGACGGCCCGTGCCCTGTCTGAATTTCAGGATTGCCTCTGGCAGGGAATACTCGGCAAAACTGTTGCCTCCCCTGGAATCGATTAGTTCCAGTCTGGCCTGAATAAGCGGATGGTCGGGAACGACAAAGGGCAGCCTTGTAATTACAAGGTTGCTTAATGTCTCCCCCGGAGCGTCTACGCCCAGCCAGAAGCTGTCAAGTCCGAGCAATACTGAATTAACGTCTGACTTGAACCTCTGCAGCAGGTTACTGCGTGAATCGCCTTCTCCCTGAACAAGTATTTCAATATCTTCAAGTTCTTTATCGTTTCTTAGCCTGTTTCCTATCGTCCGCATTATATAAGAATTTGTAAAAAGGACCAGGGCTTTCCCGCCGGACATTTTTATGAAATGCAGTATCCAGTTCTCGAGCGAATTAATATACATCGGATTGTTGTCCGTTTTCGGAGTAAGTCCTCTGTCGTTCGGGATGTAAACTTTTACCTGCCTGTAATAATCGAACTGCGTCGGAAGTTTCACGGATTCGGCAGATTCCGCGCCCAGCCTGCTTTTGAAGTAATCGAAATCGTCTTCTATGGATAAAGTCGCGCTTGTCAGCACGCATGTGTTGTTTTCCTTGAAAATATTATCGCGCATGTAACCCGATACGTCCGGAGGCGATGCGCACAGTTTAACATTTGATTCCGGCGAATTGCCCGACAGTTCTATCCAGTATACATAGTCGGGATTATCAACATGAATGAAGTCATTAATTATTTTATTGAAAGCCGCGAACCTCACCATGAAATCGTTTATTTCGTTCTCTTCGAGTTCGGAACGTGCGAACGATTTAAGCTCGGCAAGCTGTTTCACAAGCTTGGTTATCTCATCGTTCATATGATTCGTCAGTTCAAGCTCCTGTCTTATCCTCACTGTAAGACTGTCGTATTTATCAGCAGTCCGTTTGAAATATTTTCTTCTTATTTCATAAAAGAAAGACTGGTTTATATCCAGAAGGTTCTGAACGACAGGCAGTAAGTGAAGGGCGGGAAGCGTTGTAAGCAGGCCTTTTCTTTTCCTGTCATTGTACAGACGCAGGAGATTATAGCGTATCATTTCCCTTGAAACGGAAGGCGCCATCTGTTCGGCCGCAGCATCCTCAAGAGTGTGTCCTTCGTCAAAAATCAGAAAATCGTTCGGAAATATGTATCCTTCTTTTCTGTCCTTCGGCGCGAAATTATACAGGCTGAAAAACAGATAATGGTTTAAGATGATTACATCGGAACCGTAAATTTTTTCTTTAGCTTTTCTGTAGAAACATTCTGTGTCTTCGGGATTGCCGCAGGTTTTATTCGAGCAAATATTGACTTCGGCGCAGACAGACTGCCAGATATCGGCGTCAACCTGAAAACTTATATCCGATAAAGTGCCGTCCTTGGTGGTTTTTGACCAGCTGACCAGTTTCTCCAGCTGTAATTTCCCGTCATCCTCGAACAAGGAAGGCGCGTTTTCGTATGCTTTTCTGAGCCGTTTCGGACACAAATAATTTGTTTTTCCCTTGAGCAGGTTCGCTTCAAATTCAACCGGAAGAATTTCTTTAAGCAGGGGAATGTCCTTGCCTATAATCTGTTCCTGCAGGTTTATCGTGTGCGTCGATATAACAGCTTTCTTTCCGTGTTCCTTTGCGTAATAAATCGCGGGGACGAGGTATGCGAAACTCTTGCCGATTCCGGTAGGCGCCTCAATGAAAATATGATTTTTCCCTTCGAGCGAATCAAGAACGGAATACGCCATTTTCAGCTGCGATTCCCGGAATTCATAATTCCCGAAATGCGAAGCAAGAAGCCCGTCCTGTTTGAAGAATTCAAATATTTTTTCTCTTAAATCGCCCGCCATTAAAATCAAAAATCAAAAATTAAATATCAAAAATACAAATTAAAAATCAAAAAGAATCCGATGCTTTTTCAATATAACCTCAATAAGAAAGCCCCTTTTGGGGGCTTGAAAAATTTACTTCACCATCGGCATTCGTATGCCGAATTTCTTTCTTTCGTCAAGAGCGAGTTCGTAGCCCGCGTCCGCGTGTCTTACTATACCCATTCCGGGATCGTAAGTCAGGCATCTTTCCAGCCGAGCTTCGGCTTCTTTCGTGCCGTCCGCGACTATTACCATTCCCGAATGTATTGAATATCCTATACCCACGCCGCCTCCGTGATGCAGTGAGACCCAGCTGGCTCCGCCTATGTTGTGAAGCGCGAAGTTGAGTATCGGCCAGTCAGCTATCGCGTCTGATCCGTCTTTCATTTTTTCCGTTTCGCGGTTGGGCGAAGCCACGCTTCCGCAGTCGAGGTGGTCGCGTCCGATTACTATCGGTGCTTTGACTTTACCGGTCCTAACGAGTTCGTTGAAAATCTTTCCCGCTTTCATCCTGTCGCCGTAACCGAGCCAGCAAATTCTTGCCGGAAGACCCTGGAAATGAATTTTTTCTTTAGCTGCTTTTAGCCAGTTGTGAAGAAGCTTATTGTCCGGGAACGCTTCCATTATAGCGTCGTCAGTAGCGTAAATATCGTTCGGGTCGCCCGAAAGCGCTGCCCACCTGAAAGGTCCTTTGCCTTCGCAGAACAGCGGTCTGATGTATTCGGGTACGAATCCCGGAATGTCGAAAGCGTTTTCGAATCCGTTGGCGAGCGCTTCACCTCTTAAGTTGTTGCCGTAATCGAAAGTAATCGCGCCGCGTTTCATGAATTCCCACATAGTCTTGCAGTGAACTACAGCAGTTTTCTTCGCGAGTTCCTGATATTTCGCGGGGTCGGATTTTCTTAATTTCAACGCTTCCGCGAAGGGCATTCCCATCGGAACGTAGCCGTTCAGCATGTCGTGTGCGGAAGTCTGGTCAGTCAGTACATCGGGAATGATTCCTCTCTTAAGGATTTCAGGTAGCACCTCGCCGGCGTTGCCAACGAGTCCGATTGATTTTGCAACGCCTTTTTCTTTTGCATCGAGAACCATTTTAAGAGCTTCATCAAGGTCGTGAGTCATCACGTCGCAATAACCCGTGTCTATTCTTTTCTGTATCCTTGCGGGGTCTACGTCCACACCAAGAAACGCCGCGCCGTTAAGCGTTGCCGCAAGCGGCTGCGCGCCTCCCATTCCGCCGATGCCGCATGTAAGGACGAATTTGCCTTTTAAAGTCGAGCCGTAATGCTTCGTAGCGCAGGCTGCGAATGTTTCGTATGTTCCCTGTAAAATCCCCTGCGTGCCTATGTAAATCCACGAACCCGCCGTCATCTGTCCGTACATCGTAAGTCCGAGGCCTTCAAGCCTTCTGAACTCGTCCCACGTCGCCCATTTGGGTACAATCTGCGAGTTTGATATGATCACTCTCGGCGCGTTTGTGTGCGTCTTGAATACCGCAACTGGTTTTCCCGACTGAACAAGCATCGTTTCGTCTTCATCGAGCGTCTTCAGAGTTTCAACAATGGCGTCGTAGCATTCCCAGTTTCTCGCAGCTTTGCCGCTTCCGCCGTAAATAATAAGTTCGGCGGGATTTTCCGCTACGTCGGGGTCAAGGTTGTTCATCAGCATTCTCATAGCGGCTTCAGCCTGCCAGTTCTTGCACGTTTTGTTTATGCCTGTAGGGGCTTTTACTGTACGGGACATATAATTAAGGTTTAAATTTCGAATTTGATATATACAAAGATAAATATTTGCGGTGTGAAAAAATATTGATTAAAAAAGGAAGAAAGCGGAGAGCTAAGCGCTCTCCGCTAAAAAAGATTTACCAGATTGCCACTCTAATATTATCCTGCCTGTACATTTTGTTGGCGGGAGTAACATTAAATGCTTTGTAGAATTCGTTTATGTTTGAATAGGGACCGTTGACTCTTAAAAATGCCGGAGAATGAACGTCCGTCATCACTCTTTTCGCGAGCATTTCAGGCCTGTAATAAACAGCCCAGGAGAACGCGTATCCGAGGAAATATCTCTGGTCGGCGTTGAATCCGCCGATTTCCTTGTTTTCCTGGCCGTCTTTCGTCATCTTCATCGCGTCGTATCCAATCACAAGTCCTCCGAGATCCGCGATGTTTTCACCAAGCGTCGCCTTGCCGTTGATGTGCATGCTGTCGAGTACTACATAATTATTAAACTGCTCGACCATAAGCTGTGATTTCTTTACGAACAAAGAAGAATCCATCGCTGTCCACCAGCCCTGCAAATTCCCTTTTTCGTCGTATAATCTGCCCTGATCGTCGAATCCGTGTGTCATTTCGTGTCCGACTGTGCTTGCGCCAATAAATCCGAAAAGGAAAGCGTCGTCAACTTCGCTCATCTTCTTGCCGGGAATCGTCAGAATGGCCGCGGGTAATACGATCTCATTGTTTGAAGGATTGTAGTACGCGTTGTAGGTCTGCGGCGTCATGTCCCATTCCGTTCTGTCCACAGGCTTGTAGAGCTTTGAAACCATGTCGTCAAAATGCCATTTCGAAGCGTTGATGATGTTCTTAACATATGAATCACGGACTATGTCGAGTGTCGAATAGTCTTTCCATTTGTCGGGATATCCGATTTTCTTAACCATCGTTCCGAGTTTAACGAGCGCCTTTTCTTTTGTGGCTTCGCTCATCCAGTCAAGTTTCTTGATTCTTCCCGCGAATGCTTTCACCATCAGGTCAACGATTTGTTTCGTCCTTTCCTTGTCTTCGGGAGGGAAGTAGAGTCTTACGTATTCCATTCCGAGAATCTCGCCAAGCATATCATTCGTATTGTCCAGAACCTTTTTCCATCTTGGTTTCTGCTCCGTCGTGCCGTTCATGATAGTGCCGTAAAATCTGAAATGCTCATCCTCGAAAGATTTTGGCAGATAATCCGAAAGATTTCTTATAAGATGCCATTTCATGTAGTTCTTCCAGTCTTCAACGGAATACTTCGCAGCAAGTTTTTCGAGTCCGCTGAAAAATTCCGGCTGGCCAACGATAACGTAATCCTGATTTTTAATGCCAATTGACGAAAGAAGTTTTCCCCATTCAAGAGAAGGAGTGAGCTTGTTCACTTCTGCAACCGTCATCTTATTGTAATTCGCATAATCATCGCGAAGGTCCTCGAGTTTTCTTGAAATTGTTGCAAGGTCATTCTCAATCTCGTAAATGGAGAGCGCTACTTTTTCCGTGCCGATATTTTTATCGAGAAGCGAAAGTGATTTCTCAATGTGTGTCTTGTATTCTTTCCTTATGTTCGCCGTTCTCGCGTCTTTGTTAAAGTAATAATCTCTTTCAGGAAGGCCGATGCCGCCCTGATAAAGCGATACGACGTTCTTGTCGCTCTGCATTAGGTCCTGTGAAATCCAGAGAGAGAAAATTGAACCGAAGCCGTACTGTTTGAAGAGCACGGATAATGCAACGGCGTCCTTGAAATCTTTTATTGCGTCTATCTTTTTCACAAATTCCTCAAGCGGTTTTACGCCGAGTCCGTTAATAGACTGTTCGTCCAGTCCGCTGTAGAAGAAGTCACCTATCTTCTGTGTGTTGCTGCCTTTGACTGCTGAAAGGTCTTTCTGCGCGTCGAGGCAGATATTGTACAGATATACATAAACGCTGTCTTCAACCAGGTTAAATATTCCGTATGTATGTTCGTACGGCGGAATAGGATGCGCCTTTATGAACGAGCCGTTCGCATACTGAAAGAAATCGTCCGCAGGATTAACCGTAAAATCTATATTATCGCTCAGAAAATATTTTTCCTGCGCGAAGATATTTACCGCAAATAAAAGAAACATCAGCGGTATTGCAAGCTTTATTAAATGTTTCATAAGAAATTGTTTTTTATATAATTATACGTGTTTTAAAGCAAAAAGTTGGGATAACGATGAATATATTCACTTAATCTTTTAATTTATATAAGTTAAATTTAATAAAATGCATAAAAACAATTCTGAAAGTATATGAAAATTTATTTTGCAACATCTATAAGCGGTTATATAGGTGAAGATTCCGCATACAACAATTCCGAACTAATAAAAATACTGAAAGGTTACGGAACTGTTCTTACCGAACATTTCTCGAATGCGGATATTCAGGAGGTTGGCGAGAAGGATCTTACTGATAAATACATTCACGACAGGGACATCGGCTGGATAGACGAATCTGAAGTGATAGTCGCTGATGTGACGAATCCGAGCCTTGGAGTGGGTTACGAAATAAGGTACGGTATGGACAACGGCAAAAAGATATTATGCCTTAAAAGAAAAAACGGGAAACGGCTGTCGGCGATGATATCGGGAAACGGCAGAGTAACTGTCGGCGAATACGATAGCATTCAGGAAGCCGCCGGAATAATAGATAAATTCTTTAAACAGCAGACAATATGAAATTTACGAAAGTAAAAAACGAACCGGCTTTGTTACTGAAATATGTGAAGCAAGGAGCGCGCATAATTGATGTAGGATGCGGTGAAGGAGCGCTGGTGAAGTTTCTT
>CAIKZJ010000037.1 GCA_903831845.1 uncultured Ignavibacteriota bacterium | reverse complement strand
GCTGGAAGCAAAGGACATGGATTTTCTCTTCGAGAATTACGGACTGAAATACCTTAGCGAGATGATGAATTTTCCGGGCGTGCTTTTCAACGTTCCTGAAGTAATTGCAAAGATAGAATCCGCGAAGAAGCACGGCAAGCCGGTTGACGGCCACGCGCCGGGATTGAAAGGCGCGGACGCTAAGAAATACGTCGATGCGGGAATCACTACGGACCACGAATGCTTTACGATTGACGAGGCGCTGGAAAAAATTTCGTACGGGATGAAAGTACTCATACGCGAAGGCTCCGCGGCGAAGAATTTCGAAGACCTGCATCCTTTGATAAAGGAAAAGAAAGACATGATAATGTTCTGCAGCGACGACAAGCATCCGGACGACCTCGTCGAAAGCCACATAAACGCGCTGGCAAAACGCGCTGTGGCGCTCGGTTACGACTTATTCGACGTATTAGAGATTGCCTGCATTAATCCAATCGGACATTACAAACTCGAAGTTGGCTTGCTGAACGAAGGCGACGCGGCAGATTTCATAGTCGTGGAAGACCTTAAGAATTTCAACGTGCACGAGACTTACATAGACGGTAAGTTAGTCGCGAAGGACGGGAAGACTTTGATTGATTCGGTAAAAGCGAAGATTGTAAACAACTTCAACATATCGGCGAAGAAGAAAGAAGATTTTGAAATTGAAAATAAAGGCGGAAAGATTCGCGTGATTGAGGCGCTCGAAGGGCAGCTGATTACGAACGAACTTATTTTCGAGCCGAAGGTCGTTGACGGAAAAGTCGTATCGGATACGGAGAACGACATCATCAAAATGACCGTAATAGACAGGTACAGGGAAAAGAAGCCGGCTATAGGTTTCATAAAGAATTTCGGGCTGAAGCAGGGGGCGATCGCTTCGTGCGTCGGACATGATTCGCATAATATAATAGCGATAGGCGCGGACGATGAGAGTTTGTGCAAGGCGGTTAACGCGATAATTGAGGACAAGGGCGGAATATCGATAGTGGTTGACGGGAAGGCGGAAGTGCTGCCATTGCCGGTGGCGGGAATAATGTCGGCGGACGACGGATTCAAAGTCGCTGAGAAGTATTCGGCGATGAACCAGCTGCCGGCGAAGATAGGATGCCATCTGCATTCGCCTTATATGACGCTGTCGTTCATGGCATTGCTGGTGATACCGGCATTGAAGCTCGGAGACGCGGGGTTGTTTGACGGGGTGAAGTTCGGGTTTGTGGAGATGTTTGTTTGAGAGCAGAAGTTAGTAGTTAGTAGTTAGTACTTAGTAGTTAGAATGAAATGTCCCCCTTTGGAGGGGGTGCCCGCTTTAGGGGCGGGGGAGGACCTGTGACGAGCTTCTGCATAGGATAACAGAATTAGAATTTCGGCTGAAGCCGGATACTTTCACATATTGTAACCCCTGCCTGAAGGCAGGGGCAATTCAATTACCTCATAATTCAATTATCTCATAATTCAATTATCTCATATTTATATGTACAAGCCTTCGGCATGTGTGTCGGGTGGTAACATCCCGAGGTCTCGAGACAGGCTCTGACACCACATAAGAAACAAGTTTAGAATATACAAAGTATCCGAGAGTCTCCCCGTTCTAAGGGGGACTCTCGGTTATTTATATATACTAATATTCTATTCGATGGAGAAAGTTACGTTGACGACGGCGGTGATTGTTTTTTCAAGTGACGAAGTATCGTTGACGCCGTAGTCGGAGACTTCTGTATTGTTCTTGGCGTTAACCTGTATTACGCCTGTCTTTGACGAACGCACCTCCCCTACTTTATCGCCCGTGGCCTTAGCGATCTGCTCGGCGCGGACTTTGGCGTCCTGCGACGCGAGGCCAATCATTTCAATTTTCAGGTCGGACAGTTTCGGGTAAAGATAGCGGGGCGGTTCGGAATTAAGGGCGCTGCCCTTGTTTATGAGTTCGGTTACCTCTCGCGATAGTTTATCGATTTTAACGACGTCTTCGAATTCGACCGAAACATCCTGCGAGAGCCTGTACCCGAT
>CAIKZJ010000036.1 GCA_903831845.1 uncultured Ignavibacteriota bacterium | reverse complement strand
TTTACGATTACGAACACAAGTATACAAAAGGCAGAACTGAATACATCTGCCCGGCTGACATTAAACCGTCTGTCGCGGATAAGGCAAGAGAAATAGCGATGAACGCTTTCAAAGCGTCAGGGTGCGAAGTTTATGCGAGGGTGGATTTTCTTCTTACGCCCGAAGAAGAATTGTACTGCCTCGAGGTAAATACCCTGCCCGGCATGACGGAGCTTTCGCTCGTCCCGATGGCCGTAAAGGCGGAAGGAATGGAGTTTAACGCGCTGATAGATACTATAGTCGGCGCTTCGCTTAAAAAATATGCATAGAGAGGAAGATAAAGAAAGTATTATAAAGCAGACAGCGCGCTTTCTGAAGTATAACAAACTTGTTTTTATACTTTCGGTGATTGCCGCTGCGATGATTATTTTCGCTATCTTTGCGGATAAAGGACTGCTGACGAGGTTCAGATACCAGTCTGAAAAGAATAAACTCGAAAAACAGCTTGGCGAGGAAAAGAAAAAACAGGAAGAACTTAAAAAAGAAGTCGAAGAACTTAATAACTCAACTGAAAAAATAGAAAAGATTGCCAGGGAAAAATACGGCATGACCAAAGAAGGCGAACAAATTTATAAAATCGAGGTAGACAGCACAAAATGAACGAAAATAAGAGCAAGGTTATTTTGTCGGGTATGAGACCCACCGGTAAACTCCACATAGGACACTATGTCGGCGCGCTTGAAAACTGGGTTGAACTGCAGAAGGATTATCAGAATTATCACCTTATTGCGGATTATCATACTCTCACGACAAATCTTGATACGAAGAACGTATTTGAAGATTCGATTGAAATGGCGATCGACTGGATCGCATCGGGTATCGATCCCGTAAAATCACCGATGTTCAGACAGTCGCAGATAAAAGAGCACACGGAGCTTTTTCTTATATTTTCGATGCTTATTACAAAGGCAAGACTTGAAAAGAACCCGACGCTTAAAGAGCAGATAAAGGACATGAAGATACAGTCGATAATTTACGGCCATCTCGGTTATCCCGTTCTGCAGGCGGCGGACATTCTTCTTTATAAGGGAGATCTTGTACCGGTAGGCGAGGACCAGGTTCCTCACGTGGAGATCACCAGGCAGATAGCCGGTGTCTTCAACGAGAAGTTCTGCATGAAAGACGGCAGGAGCATATTCCCGATTCCCGAGCCGAAGATTACGCAGTTTGCGAGACTTCCCGGTTTGGACGGAAAAGCCAAGATGAGCAAGTCGCTCGATAACACAATACTGCTTTCAGATAACGAGGAAACTATTAAGAATAAAATGAAGAAGGCATTTACGGACCCGAATAAGCTCCGCAAAGGAGACAAGGGAAATCCGGACATTTGCCTGGTTTATACGTATCATAAGAAGTTCAACAGCGGTGAAATTGCCGAAGTGAGGGAAGGATGCACATCCGGCTCGCTTGGTTGTTTCGACTGCAAGATGAACATTTCCTCGAAGATAGGCAGTTACTTCGCTCCGATGAGGGAAAAAAGAGCCGTGCTGGAAAAGGACAGGGAAGGCGTTCTCGATATTCTGAAGGACGGAGAAAAAAGAGCCGGAAAAATCGCGGAAAAGACAATGACGGAAGTCCGCGAAGCAATGAAAATCGGATAAATATTTTAATAATTTGATTGCCCCAAAACCAAAAGACAAAGAAATTCAGGATGAACTGAAGAAGAACGGCGAAATCCCGAAACACATTGCCATTATTATGGACGGTAACGGCAGATGGGCAAAGAGTCAGGGAAAGACCCGAGTCTTCGGACACAGACAGGGCGTCACTTCGGTCAGGGATACCGTAGAGGCATGCGGACAGCTCGGAGTAAATTATCTGACGCTTTACACATTCTCAACAGAGAACTGGAAAAGGCCGAAAGATGAAGTAACGATTCTGATGAAGCTCCTGATTAAATCGCTGAAAAACGAAACCGACAGGCTTCATGAAAACAACGTTAAGCTCATAGCAACGGGAAATCTGGAAAAACTTCCCGGCGTGGTTTACAAGGAGCTTAAAGACGCGATGGAGAAGACAAAGAATAACAAGCTTATGACGCTTAACCTTGCGCTAAGCTACAGCGGAAGATGGGATATAGTGAACGCTGTCAGAAATCTCGCTTCCGACTTAAAAGACGATAAAATCAAAACTGCCGATATAAGCGAAACATTAATTTCGGATTATCTTGTAACAAAAGGAATTCCGGACCCCGACCTTATGATACGCACGGGCGGGGAATACCGGATAAGCAACTTCCTCCTGTGGCAGCTTGCTTATACGGAAATATACATAGACGACGTCTTCTGGCCCGAATTCAGGAGACAGCATCTTTACAAGGCTATCAGGGAATTTCAGAAACGCGAACGCAGATTCGGGCTCGTGAGCGAACAATTAAATAAAAAGTAAAAACTGCTAATGACATTTAAGAAGATTCAGAAAATATTTTGCTTGCTGCTTATCCTGACTGCCGCGTTTTCCGCGCGGGTCAGCGCACAGGATGAAAATCCTTTGTACAGAATTGTGAACATTTCAGTTAAAGGCAATAAGGTATACGATTCCAAAACCATAATTGCGTACTCCGGTCTCAGGGAGAACATGGAAATTTCCATACCTTCTGACGAAACGAGGGAATCAATAAAAAGACTGTGGAAGCTCGGGCTGTTTTCAAACATAGCGCTTACTGTCGACAAGAAATTCGGCCGCGACATATATCTCGTGATTTCTGTTGAAGAGCTGCCGAGGATTGAAAGCGTAGAAATAACAGGCAACGATCATTTCTCGACAAGCGAGGTAAAGGAAAAAATCGGCCTTGCCAACGGGGAAGTAGTCTCCGAACAGAAACTTAAAGACGTTGCATATAACCTCGAACTTTTCTACGCGGAAGACGGGTATGCGCTTGCATCGGTAAAAGTGGATAAACTCATATCCGCAAACAACGAAGCGAGGATAAGGCTGAAAATTGACGAAGGCAAGAAACTTACTGTCCGTGAAATTAATTTCGAAGGGAACGTCGACATAAAGTCCGGTAAGCTCAAAGGAGCTATGGACAACATCTCCGAAAAGGTATGGTGGAAATTCTGGGACGGCGCGAGG
>CAIKZJ010000035.1 GCA_903831845.1 uncultured Ignavibacteriota bacterium | reverse complement strand
ATGTGCAGCAAAACAAGGTTTTTAGAACTGATATACGATTTTGTCGTTTTTGATGGAGGGATAAAAAAATTTCCAAGGCACCACCAGTACTTTGCAGTAAAAGCATCACAGGAACACGTTAGACGTCGCGAGGGTGGTATTATTTGGCATACTCAGGGAAGCGGAAAAAGTATCGTAATGGTAATGCTTGCAAAATGGATTCTGGAAAATAATCCGAATGCAAGAGTAGCAATTGTAACCGACAGAGATGAGTTAGATAAACAGATAGAAAGAATATTCAAAGAAGCAGGCGAGCAAATATACAGAACAAGAAGCGGTAAAGATTTGATGAATCAATTAGGGCAGGCAAAACCAAGACTGCTTTGTTCGCTGGTTCATAAGTTCGGGAAAAAAGATGTAGATAATTTCGATGAATTTATTGAACAATTAAAAAGTAGTCCGACAAAAGTTAAGGGTGAACTATTCGTATTTGTAGATGAATGCCACAGAACACAATCCGGGAAGCTGCATAAAACAATGAAAGCTATGCTTCAAAACTCAGTTTTCATAGGCTTCACCGGAACTCCGCTCTTAAAAGCGGACAAACAAACAAGTTTGGAGGTGTTCGGCAAATATATTCATACTTATAAATTTAGGGAAGCGGTGAAGGACGAGGTTATACTTGACTTGATATATGAAGCAAGGGATATAGACCAGAAAATATCCTCTCCTGACAGCGTGGATAAATGGTTTGATGCGAAGACAAAAGGACTTAATGATTTTCAAAAATCCGAAATCAAGAAAAAATGGGGAACGATGCAGAAGGTTTTAAGTTCGAGGAACAGAATGGATAAGATAGTGAACGATATTATTCTGGATTTTAACACAAAGCCGCGATTAAGCTCAACTTACGGAAATGCGATTCTCATTGCTTCAAGCATATACGAAGCCTGTAAGTATTTTGATTTATTCCAAAGAACCGAATTAAAGGGTAAAAGCGCGATAGTTACCTCATATAATCCCTCAACAAGAGATATCGTTACCGAAGACACCGGCGCCGACACAGATACAGATAAAGAATTTATGTATAATCTTTATAAGGATTTGCTTGGGAATAAAACAACGGAGCAATACGAAGATGACGCCAAAGACAAATTTATACTCGAATCTGCAAGAATGAGATTGCTGGTTGTTGTGGATAAGCTGCTTACTGGATTCGATGCTCCGCCTTGCAGCTATCTATACATCGATAAAAGTATGCAGGACCACGGACTATTTCAGGCAATTTGCAGGGTGAATAGACTGGATTCCGAAGATAAAGAATACGGTTATATAATTGATTATAAAGATTTATTCAAAAAAGTAGAAAATGCTGTTACGGTATATGCATCTGAACTGGATTATGATGAATTTAAGAAAGAAGATTGTGATATTTTGCTTGAAAGCAGGCTCAAAAAAGGCAGGGAAAGACTGGAAGGAGCGCTTGAAGAAATAGCTTTGATTTGCGAACCAGTGTTGCCGCCGAAAGATACTCTCGCTCATATTAGGTATTTTTGCGGTAACCCTGAAAAAGAAGATGAATTAAAAGCTAATGAAGTAAAAAGAACGGCTCTTTATAAATTTACAATTGCTTTGATAAGGGCATATGCAAATATAAAAGATGAATTATCGGAAGCCGGATACAGCGAAGCAGAAATAATTGCAATAGATAAAAAAGTAGACCACTTTTTAAAACTTCGGGAAGAAATTAAAAAAGCCAGTGGAGAAACCATTGACCTGAAAACTTATGAGGCTGATATGAGGTATTTGATTGATACCTATATCGAAGCAAAAGATGCTGAAGTTATTTCTCCATTCGGGAACCTCTCCTTAATAGAATTAATCGTCGATTCAGGAATAGCCGAAGCGATTAAATCATTACCCGAAGGCATAAGGGGCAGTAAAGAGGCGGTTGCAGAAACAATCGAGAATAACATAAGACAGAAAATAATTAAGGAGCATTTGATTGACCCGGCATTTTTCGAAGAAATGTCGAAATTATTAGGGGAAATCATTAAAGAGAGAAAAGCGAAAGCAATAGAGTACAAAGATTATCTGAAAACGATAGCGGAATTGGCAAAGATAATTGCAAGCAGAAAAAAATCCGGCACGCCGATTGAAATTGACACAATGGCAAAAATTGCTTTATATAACAATCTTGAAAAGAATAAAGAACTTGCATTACAAATTGACGAAACCGTAAGGAATGTTAAGAAAGCGGATTTCAGGGGAAATCGGGCGAGAGAAAACGAAATAAAATTTGCGATATACCAGATACTCAATAATGAAAGCGAAACCGAAAGAATATTCTCAATCATAAAACAACAGCAAGAGTATTAATATGCAGAAGTTAAAAATTGGAGATATTATCATTGATGTAATTCAAAAAGAGATTAAGAATATTCATTTAAGTGTTCATCCGCCGACGGGTAGGGTGAGGATATCCGCGCCGTCAAGAATCAATCTGGATACACTAAGAATTTACGCGATTTCAAAAATAAATTGGATTCGGAAACATCAAAAAAAGATGCGGGGTCAGGAAAGAATTACCCCAAGGGATTATATCGAAAGAGAAAGCCATTATTATCTTGGCAAAAGATATCTTTTAAGAGTTTTCGAGGAAGAGGCAAAGCCTAAAGTGATATTAAGACACGAAACAATTGATTTATATGTGAGAAAGAATTCGAATAAGAAAAAGAGGCAGGACGTTCTCGAAGAGTGGTACAGGAATAATTTGAGATTAATTGCAAATGAGTTTATAGAAAAATGGGAAAAGATTATCAAAGTACGAACGAATGAATTCGGTATTAAACGAATGAAAACAAAGTGGGGAACATGCAATCAGAAAGCAAAAAGAATATGGCTAAATCTTGAATTGGCAAAAAAACCTATTCAATGCACCGAATTTATTGTTGTTCATGAATTAATGCACTTAATAGAACGAAAACACAATGAAGTATTCGTCGCTCTTATGAACAAATTTATGCCGCAATGGAAACACTATAAAGAAGAATTAAACAAATTCCCGCTTTCCCACGAAACTTGGGATTATTAAATACAAAATTTATGAACACAGAAGAACTCGAAAAAATTTTGAATGGTGGTATTGAAACCCAAAGAATAGAGTTTAAATCAGCTATTGTTTGGGATGTTAAAAAATTTGTAAAGTCAATGATGGCAATGTCGAATTTAAGGGACGGTGGATATATAATAGTAGGTGTGAAAGATGATGGCGTCAGGATTGTACGTGAGGGGATTACCGATGAGTTGGCAAAAACATACAAAATTGACGAGATGAAAGACAAACTAAGGAAATTTACTGATCCGTCGATTGATTTTTCTATTATGAATATTAATGATAAAGACAAAAAAGTATACGTCGTTTTAAGAGTTTTCGAATTCAAAGATACTCCCGTTATCTGTATTGTCAATGACAAAGAGGTTAAACTTTCAGAAGCTACTATCTATTATAGGAATACGGACAAAAGAATCAGATCTTCAGCAATCTCTAATTCAAATGATTTACGAGACTTGATAGAATTAGCGGCTATAAAGAAAATGAGAAATATGAAAAAACAGGGCTTAGATGTTGTCATGACACCGAATGAAAAAGATAAAACAAAATTAAAAAATGAACTTGGAGGACTTTAGTCATGGAAATCGAATCCCCTGTTTTGGAGAAAATTAAATCTAGAGGGTATTGGAGAATTTTGATTTCTCCAATATCGCATAAAGTAAGATTTAAACAAACAACTGATTGTTTCCAATTTATAGAAAAGAATTTTGTTGATATTGATGGTTTGACTTTCCCGTTTTATACAGGGTTGTCAGTAGCAAAAGATGAATCTCTAATAAAGGAATACTTTTCTGAGTATGCTTTGTGTTCTGCAGATTATGGATCAATAAAAGAATATTGGAGATTATATAGAAGTGGTCAATTTATCCACTTTACAGGAATTCTTGACGATTGGTGGCAGGATGATGTGTTTCAAAGAAGCTATCTAACTAGCATTAAGCCGTTTGAAAGAATTAGTTATAATCAGAGTATAATGCTTACTGTTACTCAGGTTTTTGATTTCATGAATAGAATGTGTTCGTATGATATTTACAACGAAGGGTTGAGTATAAACATGCAGATTCATAAATTACATAATAGATCACTGTGGTTTCCGGATAACAGGATGTTTTTACAGTTAAAACCTTCCAAAGAAAATATATTCACGGAAGAAAAAACATTTTCCAAAGAAGATCTAATCATAAGACATAGGGATTTATCAATCGATGTTCTGCTTAGAATTTATGAATTATTCAATTGGCATCCGTCTGCTGATCAATTAAAAACCTATCAGGAAAAAATGGTCAAAACGGGAAGATTCGACCAAACTTAGTTTTAAATTTAAATTAGCTCACGGCGTGTATATCAATTTTAATTTTATGTCCATTCAACTCCGCATGCCTTATAAACCTGTCATGCTGCAATCTTCCAACAACAATTCCGGAGTTCATCTTGTTCGCTCTTGAAAATTCTGTAATTGATTCATTCGTGAATACCTTTTTGCTCGTGAATTCTAAGAACGCTTTTTCGCTTATCAGGAAATTCCTTGCGAACTTATCTGCTTCACCCTCCTTTTTTCTGTCGCTCCTTATTCCCTCCGCCTCCTCTAAAAATACGTCCGTCTTACCATGCAATATCAAATGACCGGCCTCGTGAAAAAAAGTGAACCAGAAATGGTCGTTAGTCTTGTACCTGCACGATAATTGTATCAGCGGTATAGTCCTATTATATACCCACCTGAATGACCCACTTATCGCCGCCTTCGGTATGTTCGGAGTGTGTACAAGCGCGACTCCGCTCTCGGCGCATATTTCCTGCGTCTTCTTGAAAAAATCCTGCGGATGCTCATAAGCTATTTCCTTTATTCTCTCAAGCGACTTCTTGAATTTTTTTCTGTCGAATTTCCGAAGCGATAATTCTTTAACCTGTATTTCTCCCCGCCTTAACCACGCTGATATCGAATACGGATTCGATGAACTCTTCAGCGACATCCTGAACGCCGCGCTCGCCTTTTGATTCTCGTAAATATTGTACCAGCTTTCCGGATTGGCCACTCCGAAATATTTTATTAATCTGTCTGTCCTGTCTGCCGTTGTCGTTGCCGCGGGTATCCAACCGAGTCTCTCCATTTCTGGCGTCGGAAATTTCCGCTCCCAATCTTTGTACTTCTCGAACCGCTCCTCCATCTCTATTTCCTTTAATTCCTGCCTGTATATCCTTTCCCTTTCTAACCAGAATTCTGCCGGAATACCAAGTACTTTCTCTAATAGTATTGCCGTTTCTTCGGTGATGGCTTCTTTTCCTTTTATTATTTGATTCACGTTCTTCTTGTCTTTGTCCATTCTCACCGAAAGCTCAGTCTGGCTCATCCCTATCTTGTCAATCGTCTCCTGTAGAGTGTCGCCCGAAGGCGAAAGAAGTTTTTTCCTGAGTTTGTAATTATTGCTCATAAGTTTGTCTTTCGTTTTTAATGATAATCTGTAATATCAAGAATAGTAACTGCTGTAACATTGTCCGTGTCTATCCCTCCGTCGTCTTTTGTCGGTACCGGCTCTTGATTTATTTCGAAAGTCATCCTCCAATTTCCCGATATGTCAACCGCGAATTCTCCGGCTCTATCGCCGCTTAGTTGATGACAATTTGCCGCGGGTAATGTTTTTAATACTGAAAGATTTGCCGATGCCTCCAATTCCTGCAGCCTTTGAATAATTTTCTTCGACCTGTTCCCGTATTCTTTCAAAGTCTTCGTAGGGTCTGTGAGATTCTTTTCGAGTTTTCTTGTCTTATAATTTATTTGCATTAATATAATAAATTATTTACAAAAATTGTAAATAAAATTTAGTACATAAAACAAAGAGCATTAGTTTCAACATAAAAGTAGCTAATAGAAATATACAAATATTATCAATTATTGATAATTTATAACCTCTTTTATGTTTTTATTCTTAATCCAAAATAGCCCCCGATCTTCTAAATTGCCAATAATATAAGATTATAATAGCAATTTTGTTTCCATATAAGTTACTTCTTAAACACCCCAAAACAATAATTTACTTACCCTAATATTTATTCCTCTATCTCCCTAACTATATGTTTTATCTTATCTTTCTGTGTCCTGTCGTAAAAAAACTTTCGTCTCAATTCCTGTACTCCATTTTTATCCGCCTGTTTATCCCTAACTTACAAGCCCTCCGGTCATTTATTGAATCAGTTGCATACTCTTCCACATATATTTGTATAACTGTTGCTCATGGTTTCAACAGTGGGAAAAAATTAAACTAAACAAACCGTTTCAACGGTTTTTAAGATAAAAGAAAATGTACCTCAAAAGATTTACAGACTCGGATAATCGCGAAGACCAAAACGACGACGAAAACCTCCTCTCCGAATCACTCTCCGGCTTCCCGGAAACAAATGACGATGACGATTTTCCCGATATCCCTATAGACGAAAATTACGATATCGAAAAACTTCAGGCGGAGTATCCCGATGAAAATGAACAGACCGGAGATAAAGATGACAAAGAAAAGAAGTATCAAAAGATGATGGATGAGTTCAAGTCTAAAGAAGCCCGTGAGAAAGAACAAAAACGCTGGGAAGATTTTAATTATATGAAGGTCGAAGAGATCGACCGCGATAATCCTGACATCGACAACTTCGTCTCGAATGTTCTCGTCCCCGGCCTCCTTGAATTCACAAGGTCCAACAAGTACCACTATTCCCTGATTCGCCTTTTCCACCGCCTCGGCTGCTCCGCTTCCTTCGTCTTCGCCCTCGCCGGCGTTTTCCACGATGTCGCCCATGCCCTTCAGATGGCTGTCGAATCCTCCGAGGATAAAATTGTCTGGGCCTTCGAGGACGATGTCGCTAAAGCCGAACGCGTTATCGTTTGCTACCGAAAAATGTTCCATAAGTTCGATAAAACTACCGTCTTCGCTTTCAATAAAGACGATAAATGGCGCGAACATCACGAACCCCTGAATTTTATTTCTTTTATATCACCCTTTAATTTTCAAAGAACCTATGAAGAATGACCTTAACACACAGCTGATTTTCATTCGCATGCGAATCGCCGGAAAACCGCTCGCGGCAATAGCCGCAGCCGTCGGCATATCCTTGCCAACGGCCTCACGCTGGAATAAAATGTTCAAGGCCGATATCGCCGCCGCTAAAGGCGCCCGCGTCGAAGCCCTAAGACAAAAGATAGTCGACAAGTACAGCTCCTACTTCGACTTCCTCGACTCACAGCTCGAAAAAATCAAAGCCGAAATCGTGCTCCATGACGAAATATCCATGACCTATGAAAAATGCATCAAGAACTCTATCAAAATCCTCGAAGCCCAGAACCGCCTCAACATATTCCGCAAACTCTCATACACCCCCTTCAACGACGATTCTCCCGAAATCCCCGTCGAAGACCCCGAAGCCGCGGAAGAAGCAAAAGCCGAAGAAGAAAAACCGGAAGAAGCGAAACCGGAAGAAGAAAAACCGGAAGAAGATAATTCACCCTTGTCATCCCGGCATGCTCTTAGCCGGGATCCATGTGAATTTGTCATCCCCGAGTGATTCTATCGGGGATCAAAACACAAACATTACATAAATTGTAGTATGATGCAACCGTAAATATTAAATAAATAAACAGTTCTAATTGTTATCTGTTAAATGTTAACCGTT
>CAIKZJ010000034.1 GCA_903831845.1 uncultured Ignavibacteriota bacterium | reverse complement strand
GTATTATCTCGTCCACTTTCACGCTGTCCGCTTCGGCGTTGAAATTCAATATGAGACGGTGCCGCAAAACTGATTCAGCGACAAGCCGTATGTCGTCACGCGAAGGCGTGTACCTGCCCTCGATTGCCGCAAGCGCTTTCGCCGATAACGTCAGATACTGCGACGCCCTCGGTCCCGCTCCCCACCTTACGTAATCCTTAACAAACTTCGGCGCTTCTTCCGATTCGGGTCTGGTTTTCTTAACAATGTCAACTGTGTATGCAAGCACTTCGTCCGAAACGGGCACTTTTCTCACAAGTTCCTGAAACTCTATTATTTCGTTCTTTAGAAATACGGGCTTTATTTCATTCTGCACCGCCCCCGTCGTGCGCTTCACGATTTCAATCTCCTCTTCCTTTGACGGGTACCCGAGATTGACGTTGAACATGAACCTGTCTAACTGCGCTTCAGGCAAAGGATACGTCCCCTCCTGCTCAATAGGATTCTGCGTCGCCAGAACGAAGAAAGGCTCGTCAAGCACGTAACTCGTTCCCGCCGCCGTAACTCGGTGCTCCTGCATTGCTTCGAGCAATGCCGACTGCGTCTTCGGAGGCGTGCGGTTTATTTCATCTGCGAGTATCATGTTCGCGAACACCGGCCCTTTTATAAACTTAAACTTCTTTCCGCCGTTCGTTTCAGTGTCGAAGATTTCAGTGCCGACTATGTCCGACGGCATAAGGTCAGGGGTGAACTGTATCCTGCTGAATTTCAAGTCAAGCGCTTCGGAAAACGATTTCACTATGAGCGTCTTCGCAAGTCCGGGCACGCCTATCAGCAGGCAGTGGCCTTTCGATAGTATCGTAATTACTATGTCGCGCAGAACTTTCTTCTGACCGACGATAATCTTGCCCATTTCCTCGTCAAGCTGCCTGAACTTCCGGTTCAGTTTTCCGATTCCTTCAACGTCGGATGTGTTCATTTTGTTGTCCTTCATTTAACTTTGTCAATTATTTCTGTTACGCCGAATTTGCATAATTGTTCTTTCAGTATTTCGGTATTTCCCGTCGCCGTGATTATAAGTTCGTCCGGCCTGAAATGTTGACGCGCCGTTTCCGTTATGTCTTCAACCGTCAGCGCGTTCACGGATGATATATAATGATTGTAAAAATCCCTGTCGGCCCCGTAAAGTTCAAGGCTCAAAAGCTTTCCCGCCACGTTGTTCGACGTCTCCAGCTGCAAAGGGAAATTTCCTGTTATGTAATTCTTCGCGTTCGTCAGTTCTTCTTCCGGCACGGGCATATCCCGCATCAGGTTCATCTCCTTTATTATCTCATCCACAGCGAATCCCGTCTTGTCTTCATTCACTTCGGTTTCAATCGAAAAATCACCCGCGTATTTCTTGCAGTTGAACGATGTCCGCGCGCCGTATGTAAGCCCGTTTACCTCGCGCAGGTTCTTGTTTATACGCGACGTGAACATTCCGCCGAAAAGCGTGTTCAGAAAATGCGTCTTTATATAATCGGGATGGCCGCGCTTTATACCCGCATGTCCGATATGCAGACTCGCCTGAAACGCGTCTTTCTTTTCAATTATATATACACCCGCTCCCGCCTGTTTGTTCTTGAAAACATAACCGTTTTCCGCAGGAACGTTTCTGCCCGCAGGGAAATGGCTCTCAATCCTTTTAAGAATATCTTCTTCGTCGAAATCGCCTACGACCGCCAGTATGATGTTTGAAGGAGTGTAATTCTCTTTCGTGAATGAAAGAACGTCGTCCCTCGTTATGTTTTTCACCGATTCCGGAAATCCGTCCGGGTCCATTTCATAAGGCGTGTCCTTGTATAGCGTAGAAAGAAAAACGCGCTCGGAAAGATACGAGCTGTCATCCTGAAGGGATATTAGCGAACTTATCAGATGGTTCTTTTTCTGGTTCAGTTCATATTCCGGAAAAACGGAATCCGTAATCATTTCCGATACAAGCCCTAACATATCAGGGAAATTCTTCTTGAGACAGCTAAGCGATATGAAAGAAGCGTCGTATCCCGCGCCCGTCGACATCAGCGCGCCGTTGTAATCTACAGCTTCAGTAATTTTTCCGTACGTCTTTCCCTTCGTCCCCCTGTTCAGCATTTCCGCGGTTACTGTTGCAAGACCTGACTTGCCCGCTCTGAAAAAATCAGAGTAAGAACCCGATTTCATGAGAAACCTGCATGTTGTCACGGGAAACTTTTCGTCCTTCACCAGAAAAACTTTCATCCCGTTCGATAACGTCAGTTCTCGGAATCCCGGGAATTTTACGTCCTTCATCTTTCCCGCGCCCGGCATTATGCTCCTGTCAATCATTTTCTGCCCCGCTTTCTGCCGGGTACGTAGTTCAGAGCAACTCGCCTGTTGTTCTTTATGAATTTCTCCGCGGTTTGTTTAATTATTCCGTTATCGAATATTCTGTATTTCTCCGTTTCCCTGTTTATCATTTCGCAGTCGCCGAAGAAAAGCTTGTAATACGCCAGGCTGTCTGCAAGACGCATCGAAGACTGTATCCTGAAATAGTAGGACGTTTCAACTTTATTTATGGATTTAACTATCTCCTCTTCCTTTAAACCGTTTTCGGAAACATCGTTCAGTATATCATCCATTATTTTCGACGCGTCCGATATGGCTTTTCCTTCTCCGAGAAAACAGTTGAATGTAAAAACGCTCGCGTTCTCCATTCCGCTAAGATATGTATAAGCTTCAGACGCGATTCCCGAAGAAACCATCGCCCTGTAAATCCTCGAACTCTCGCCCGATGAAAGCGCCGCGCTTATCAGGCGCAGAACGTAATACTCCTTCGCGCCCGCCGCAGGCACCCTGTAGAACAGGAATCTTGCAGGAAGTGTAATGTTGTCGTCTATTGTATCCTCGGTATCCGATGCAACCGGCTCTTCTTCAAAATGCCTGTTTATCTCCGGCTGCCCGTTCTTGATGCTGCCGTAATATTTTTCCGCGAGCTCGATCGTATCATTGTATTCGATATCGCCCGTAACCGTTAGAACGATGTTGGAAGGTATGTAAAATTTTTCGAAAAATTCTTTAATGTCTGAAAGTTTGAAACCTTTTATATGGCTCTCGTCGCCTATTATCGGCCATCTGTATCCGCTCCTGAAAAACAGCCGCTTGAAACTCTCAAGTTCGAGCGAGCCGAAAGGCGCGTTATCGTGCACCTGCTTCTTTTCTTCAAGAACAACTTTTTTCTGTATTTCAAGGCTTTCCCTGTTAACCGGAAACGCCGCCAGCC
>CAIKZJ010000033.1 GCA_903831845.1 uncultured Ignavibacteriota bacterium | reverse complement strand
TACTTCCGAATATCCGAATGCTTTCATTTCTTCCGCCGGTATATATATTCTGCCCATCGAATAATCGTCGTTTATGTCACGTAAAATATTAGTAAGCTGCATTGCCTTGCCGAGGTCTATCGCATGCGTCAGAGCCTCCTCGTTGTGATATCCGAATACTTTAGTCATAATAAGTCCGACGACCGAAGCTACTTTATAGCAGTAAACATCGAGTTCCGAATATGTTTCGTACCTTTTCTTTGTTATATCTGAAGAGACGCCGTCAATCAGGTCCTCGAAATATACTTTAGGGATTCCGTATTTCCTTATGGTTGCGGTAAAGTCCGAGACCTCTCCGGAACCGGATTCCGCCTGTAAGTATATTTCATCAAGAAGCGCACGCAGGCGGCTTATTTTTTCTCCGAGATATTCCGAAGACTCGTAACCCGTAACATCGGTAATGTTGTCAGCGAACCTGCAGAAAGAGTATATCGCGTATGAAGCGTCCCTTTTTTCCTTCGGCAGCGCGAAGGAAGAGAAGTAGAAACTTTTCGCGTAATGTCTCGTGTATTTTCTGTAATCGCTGAACGATCCCCTTAAAAAATCCGGTGTGATTATGTTATTGTCCATTTTTCGCTCCCTTAACTATTCATTTATAAGTTTGTCCACAATTTTTGCGGAAGATACGACTCCCGGAAGACCTGCTCCGGGATGTGTTCCGGCGCCTACGAAGTAAAGGTTGTCGAAGTCTTCCGATCTGTTATGCGGCCTGAACCATGCCGACTGCGTAAGCACAGGCGACACAGAGAACGCCGAGCCCAGATGGCTGTTGAGATTATTGCTGAAATAACGCGGGTCTATGAAATGCTCCGCGACGATATTCTCCTGCAAGCCGGGCAGATAGTTCTCTTCGAGAAAGTTCATTATCCTGTTCCTGTATTCACCCGCTTTTTTCTCCCAGTCTATTCCGCTTCCGAGATGCGGTACAGGCGAGAGCACGTAGAACGATTCGTGCCCTTCGGGCGCGATGCTGCTGTCGGTGATAGTCGGCATGTGCAGGTATAATGAAAAATCATCCGCGAGAATTTTTCTGTCGAATATATCCGAGATGAGTTCTTTGTATCTCGGTCCGAGTATTATGTTGTGATGTTTCAGTCTGCCGTCGTTGTATCTTTTCTTCGTGCCGAAATAAATCACGAAAAGCGACATGCTGTATTTCATTTTCGTAAATCTTGAGTCGCTGTTTTTCCGGCGGTTCTGGCTGTCGATAAGGTTCATGTAAGAATAAGCGACTTCGGCATTGGAGACGATTATATCGGCATCCAACGACGAACCGTCTTTGAGTCTTACTCCCGTCACTTTTCTGTTTTGCGATGTGATTTCCGCGACTTCCGAATTGTAAAATATTTTTCCGCCCGATTCGGTGAAAAGTTTCATGAGCCCGTTTACGAGCGCTCCTGTTCCTCCCACTGAATAATGGACTCCCCATTCTCTTTCGAGATAGTGTATCAGGCTGTATACCGAAGTAGTGTCGAACGGATTTCCGCCGACAAGAAGAGGATGAAAAGAAAAGCACTGACGCAGGAAGTCGTTTTTCACAAATCCCGAAACGTATTTATATACGCTTTTGTGCGACTTTAACCTGATAAGATCCGGCACGACTTTCAGCATGTCCGTGAACTTAAGGAAAGGTTTGTCTGAAAGTTCGACAAAACCTTTTTCGTATATGGCTTTCGTTGTTTTTATGAATTTAGAGTACCCTTTTTTGTCATCCGGATTCCATTTTTCTATCTCGCTGAGAATGAAATCGTGATTGTCGTTATAATCAAAATACTTTCCCTCATGATTGAAAATCCTGTAGAATGGATTAAGCGGCTGTATATTTACATAATCGCTCATTTTTCTGCCGGCTTCTCTGAATATTTCCTCAAAAAGAAAAGGCGCTGTGATGACAGTGGGGCCTGCATCAAACCTGAAGCCGTTAATTTCGAAAACGTAAGCTCTTCCTCCCGGTTTGTCGAGTTTTTCGAGTATTGTTACTTCGTGTCCTTTCAGAGCGAGCTTCACCGCCGCCGTAAGTCCTCCGAATCCGCTTCCTATTACAATAATTTTTTTCTTTTGCATCTTAGGCATTTAAATATTTTTTATCAAATTCAAGACCGGAACCCCGGAATATATTAAAAATAAGAACGGCCGAAATAACTGTAATACCCGTCAGAACAGGTATAGTATGGCCTGATGATATATTCACCACGCTGAACTGAACTATATTTATCAGTATGAGAAACGCCGAAACTAACGAAGTCATTTTGTCCGGTTTTAAAGTTACAGGGTTTTTCGCCGGTATTTTAAAAAGTACAGTAGCTATGACGAGCGAGATAAAGAACCATGCAATATAGTTTGCAAGCGGCACAACGCCGTTTTGCCAGATCCAGAAGCCGTTTACATGCGCCGCAAAAGGCTCGAGAATAAAATCGTACGCAGTCATCATAACCGAAACTGACAGTATGTTTAATACCGGATTTACGGGTGACAGCGTTCTTATTATAATGAAAGTTGCAAGCGATGTCATTACCCATGACATTCCCACGGCGATGGGCACGCCGAAGATCTGGGGCCGGAGTATGCCGGAATAAATATAATTCCCGAATGGCAGTCCGGTTTTCACTCCTGCGGTTTCGACGAGCATCGCGAAAACAAATATGCCGGTTATGTATGCAAGGTTCTTAATTCCGTATTCCCTGAGGAATAACAGGACGGCAACAAAGAACTGAAGTGTAATGAAAAGAGACGAAAACCCGCTGTAAAGATTTCTTGAACCCGCATCGAGCATGTAATACGTGCCTGCGGCCGCCATTAGCAGCAGTACGGCTGTCAATATGTAAATGGTCCTATTTGCCATACTTTTTCCTAAGCTCACCCTTTATTCTGTTTAAGAATGTATCCGTGTCTTCGCTGAGATCCTTTTTCATTTTATCGCTGATGTACTTTTCACCCAGCAGCGGCGCCATGAAATGAATATCGCTGCCGCTTTCCCTTGTAAGTCTGATTTTGAAATAAAGCGATAAAACTGTACGTTCGTCCCCGGCAGGAATGAATTTAGCTTTGCAATAAAAGTAATTATCGTCATTCTTGGATGATTCGAAAACCACCTGTTCATCGTCGGGCGATTTTTTGTAAAGAATAAACGATACATTGAAACTCGATGCCATCGGAGGATCTATTTCATAAACCCATTCCGATTTTTCATTGCCAAGGGAAGTCACGCTGATCATATTCGGAAAATGCCGGGAAAATACCGTAAGGTCTTCAATAAGAGACATTACATCTTTTGCATTGTAATTAAAAGTCCTCGATTTCGATACTGAAGCGGAGACAGTAAATGATTTTCCTGTTACCGTAAAATATAAAAAAATAAAAACTGCCGCAAATAAAAAAAACTTAAATTTTCCGTATGTGCTCATACCTGAAATTTTTCCTTTGTAAATTTTATAAGTTCTGTCAGACTTTCCGCTCTGAAGTCAGTATAGAGTGATATATTGTCCATATCTTTTGCCGCAGCGCCTCCTATTGCAAGTACAGATCCGGCAGCGCTCGCTGAAAGATGTATGTCAGACAACATTTTTTTCATTTCATTCATATCCTTCACGACTGTTGTAGATAAGCATACAAGGTCGGGTTTCATGCTGTTTATTGATTTGATTATTGCAGCGTGCGGCATGTCAACTCCGCTGTAAATGACATTCCATCCGTGATTCTGAAGTATGCCCGATACAAGCAGCAGCGGAAGTTCGTGATGTTCATCTTTAGGCGCGGCGCAGAGAGCATGCATGCCGTTTTTTTCATCTTTAGAATACCTGGAATTAAGGCGAATCACAGCTTTGGTAAGTTTTGCGGATGCAATGTGCTCGGTTTCAATTCCAATCTGATTGTTTGCCCATTGGTTGCCGATATCGAACATAGCCGGAGCCGCAACGTTATCATAAAGTTCAAGCAAGGTAAGACCTGAATCTATCTGCGAATTCATGTAATCATAAACATCGTTATCGCTTCCTGTGAGCAGTTTTTTGTGAAGCGTGTTTTTCAAATTCACGAAATCCGGTTCGAACACCCTGTCGAATGTTTTAAGGATTTTTCCGGGAACAGTGAACGCGAATTTCGAAGCAAATTCGCTCACATCCGTCTTTCTGAACTTTCTGTGGCCTCCGGGGGTCCTGAAGCATTTTAATGCGCCCGAATCCGCCCATCTTTTTACAGTTGATTCGTTTACACCGATAATTTCGGCTACCTGTTTGGATGAATAAATGTTTTCCATACCGATATAAACGTTTTGCACGTTTTAAACGTTCCGCACGTTTTTTATTTGTGCGAAAACAAGCTGGAAAAGGCGTTTTTATGTGAAAAGAGTTCCCGGAGATATGTCCGGGAACCCTTTAAAAGGATAGTCAATACTGTTTTTTATTATCCGGCTGTTTCAGCTTCGGATTTATTCTTTTTTTTGCCAAGCAGTTTCTTGAAGAAATCGTCTGTGCTGGCATAGATTGTGGGTATGATGACCAGTGTGAGGAACGTCGACACCATCAGACCGAAAATAATCGCGACGCCCATCGGTCTCCAGAATGCGGAGTTCTCACCGCCGATTACCCAACTGAACGTACGCCAATCGAAATCGACTCCGGATGCAAGTGGAACTATACCGAGTATAGTAGCTGCCGCTGTCAGGAAAATCGGGCGCATTCTGATAAGACCTGCCTGAACGAGCGCCTCATCTCTGGGCAAACCTCTTTTTTCGAGTTCTTTCTGGAAATCCAGAAGCACTATAGCGTTTCTTACTACGATACCGGCAAGCGCTATGACGCCGATTCCCGTCATGATGATTCCGAACGGTGTTCCGGTTATAAGCAGCCCCGAAAGCACGCCTATAAGAGACAGGAGAACCGATATCATAATTATAAGGGGTATTCTTATCGAATTAAATTCCAGAACCATCAGGAAGAATATGAGCAGCAGAGAGATTATTAGCGCCTTTCCAAGGAACTGTGATGATTCCTTCTGGTCTTCCTGTTCGCCTGTATAGTCGAGATTATAACCTTTCGGCATCTTGAAATTCGCTAGCTTTGTCTGAACATCCTTCAGAACATCATTGCCCAGTCTTCCTTCCGCGTTTGCGGAAACTGTTACAACGCGTTTCAGGTCTTTCCTGCTGATAGCTCCAATACCTCCAGAGAATTCGACCTTGCCGACTGATGAAATCGGAATCTTCTCGCCCTTCATGTTTGTAAGGTACATGTTATCTATCATGTTAATGTCATTCCTCTGCTCTTTCATAAGTCTCACCGTGACATCGTATTCATCTTTGCCTTCTCTGATTTTGCTTGCTGTAGTTCCGTTAATCGCTGTTCTAACAGATGAGCCTATCATCGCCGTATTAAGCCCGTAGAGCGCGGCTTTTTCCCTGTCGACTATTATCTTAATTTCAGGACGCGCGGCGTCGAAATCGGATTTCAGGTCCTTGAGTCCGGGTATATCCTTGATTTCCCTTTTTATCTGTTCTGAAACGTTTCCAAGAGTGACGAAATCGTCACCGGATATTTCAATGTTGACGGGCGGTCCTGTCGGCGGACCGTCGGCTTCTTTATCGATGGCGATTTCACCACCCGGAATATCCTCAATTGCCTTGCGGATTTGTTCAAGAGACAGGAAGGAACTCTGTTCCCTGTCAATTTTATCTATGAAATTAATTGTTATTACG
>CAIKZJ010000032.1 GCA_903831845.1 uncultured Ignavibacteriota bacterium | reverse complement strand
GAATTAATTATTTAATAATAAGTATATTCAATCCTGTTACACAGATTAACCCACAAAAAAAATGTTTCAAAATGCATTTCTTAGTCTCATTTTAAGAATTTTTTTATATAAATATTTGATATTTCAACAAATTTTCAAGCCCCGTACTTTGGCACGTATATTGTCATCATAGAGTGAAAAAGTGTAACATTCTTAAAAAACTGAAAGTGAGAAAAAATTAATCCGTATTTAAACAGCTGGAAAAATAATGAAACAATTACTTAATCATTGGGGCGGCGGTAAAGTAAAACTGTACATACTGGGAATAACTTTACTGCTATTAATTACCGGGACGGCAGAATCCCAGGTAGTTTACAATTTCGGTCAGACCGGAGGAACACTTACCGGCGGAACAGGTACTAATCCTTCCGTTTTTAATTATTATCCCGTTACTCCTACAAACGTAGCCTTTTATTACGGCTTTTCGGCAGGAGCCAATAGTATGATTAAAGGATCTAATGCAGGTCTTTTAAGGCTAGGCGATTCTACTGAAGCGCAGGCGTGCGCAGGAAACGGAGCTAACCAGTTTACTAAGTTCGGAATATTGAGATATTCGGCGCAGGGTACATTGTTCAGTTATATCAAGTTCGATGTTGTGTTTGCGGGCGACAGTCTTGCTAATACAAATTCGGACAACGGCGTATGGTACTTCTTTATCGGGGACGGCGGCACTACATCCCAGTTTATGGCTAACGATACGATTTCCAAGAAACTGGGCGAAGCCGGCGTTTCCTTAAGATGGACTTTTACAACCAACGGCGGGCTGACGTTTGCAAGATATGACTACAACAGCGCTTCATGGGTAGATATTACGGGTATGACATGGTCGCAGAAGAAAAAATATACTGTAGAAGTCTATGCCAATACAACAAAACTAACTACCTCACAGGGTAACGTTATATACACCAGACAGGGTGTTGCCGATACACTTGCAGGCAAGACGATGAGCGTCTATGTGAATAACTATCATCTTGCTCACGACGTGAACGTTTCGCAGTTCGATAACCAGACTCTTTCGTTCAAAAAAATGGACTCGTACTGCTGGTACGGCGAAGGCTCGAACACAGCATGGATATTTGTTGATAACTCTGCTGCAGCTGATGCTCCTCCGACTACATACGCATATTATACCGTAAAACCGGCAAACGGAACAAACCTTAATCTAAGTCTTCTTTCGAGCTGGACCAGCAGCTATAACGGCGTGGGAGGCACCGCGCCAACATCTTTTTCTGTGTCAAACTCCACATGGTTTATAAGGAATTATAACGGCGCTACCGGGGTCACATTTACGGTTTCAGATTCACTCGATATTACGGGAGGAAGTAATTCGCAGTATGAACTTGGCGACAGCGGACAGGTTGCATCATTAACTCTCCCCACAGGCAAAAAAATCAAAGGTGACCTGGACGTACGGGGGTATGGGGATTTGGTCATTCAGTCGGTTTATCTGCCCACTATCAGGACTACGGATCTGAACAGCACCGTTGAATACAATAACGGCGACAACAATATTACATACCCGCTTTACTATAACCTGAAAATACATGCCGGTACAAAAACAATCGGCGCAGATTACATAATCGACGGAAAAGCGACGGTCGGCAACGGAACAAATTCGGCAACACTTGTTGTCCCCTCGAACCGGATGTTTATAGGAACCGTAGACGTAAAGAACAACGGCAAACTGACAATACAGAATTCGACATATTATCCTACACTGGGCACACTCGAAACAGGAAGCACGGTCGAGTACAACGGCACAGGCCTGCAAACCATGCAGAGCGGGCAGACTTTTCACCACCTGATCGTCAATAATCCGGCAGGCGTCGTTCAGAACGGCGACGCGACTGTCAACGGCACTATGACGATGACATCAGGCAACCATGACATTAACGGAAAAACGCTGACTTTCACCGGTAACGTGGCGGGAAGCGGAGGTACATTCAAAGGCTCTTCATCATCCAGACTCTTTGTTACCGGCACCGGCGCGCTTGGAACGCTCTCTTTTACAAACGGCAGCAGAACACTGAAAAAGTTTTCGGTTAACAGAAATACCTCGGGATCAGTAACACTCGGAAGCTATCTTAACGTCACCGATACGCTGACACTCAGCGACGGAATATTAAATATAAATTCATCTACGGATTCTCTTACCCTCGGCACGAGCACATCGTCACCGGGCGTGCTCGAATTTACACAGACACAGAACTACACAGCATGGATTAACGGCAAACTTCAGAGATACATAAATGCAGGCGCGGGAAACGGAAACAGTAACGCTATAGTTTTCCCGATGGGTTCATCACTGCAGTGGGGCGGCTTAAGACTTTACTACACTGCGTCGGGCGGCGCCACGAACGGAGGCACGCTTTCAGCAAAGTTTACGACCGGTGATCCCGGTTCGGTTAACACAGGATTTTTGGACGACGGCGGTTATACGATAGACAGATATTCGAAATATGCGTACTGGACTGTTAAAAACAGCGCCGTGACAGGCACTTATGAAATTAACATCGACGCTTACAGCTTTACAGGATTGAATACGGACTCGGCGAAAAGACTGAACCTCAGGGTTCTCAAAAGGGCTGACAGTTCCAGTCCCTGGACACTTCAGGGCTCGCACTCTCCCGGCAGCGGCGATATGTCGCGCTGGACCGCAAAAAGAACGGGACTCACGACTTTCAGTGATTTCACTCTCGGTGCATACTCTGTAGACAACGAACTTAACAACGGCATTCTTCCGGTTTCACTGGAATCTTTCTCATCATCGGTAACAGGCAGGAATATTACACTGAACTGGATTACTTCTTCGGAGACAAATAACGCAGGATTTGAAATACACAGAACTAATGTAAGTAACGGTACGTCAGGCAGCTGGGAAAAAGCAGGATACGTGACCGGAAAGGGAAATTCATCGTCGCAGACAAGCTACAAATTTGAAGAAAAAAATCTCAATACAGGAAAATACAAGTACCGTCTGAAACAAATTGATTACAACGGCAGCTTTGTTTATTTCGAACTCGGAAATACAATTGAGATATCAGCTCCTGCAAAATATGATATCAGCCAGAACTATCCTAATCCGTTCAACCCCGCGACGAAAATCGATTTCGCTCTGCCGTTCGACAGCAGGGTGAAAGTCGTGGTATATGATATTACGGGCAGGGAAATGAAAACAGTATTGAATGAATCAAGAACAGCGGGATATTACACGATTACTTTCGACGGCTCTTCTTTGTCGAGCGGTGTGTATTTCTATCATATAAACGCTGTATCACCGAATACATCTTTCAGCCGGATTAAAAAGATGGTATTTGTAAAATAGAACCCCAATATGATTTAAGAATATAGTTTCATTAAATCAGAAAACGGCCCTTAGGGGCCGTTTTTAAAATTTTTGAAATAACTGCATAGTCATAAAACCGGTATCATTTATAAAGTTTTACCATAAAGTCATGAATAAACGCGGATTTTTTACATTGAATAAAAAACCGAAAAACGTTACTTTTATGCTTTCGGAGAGGTGGCTGAGTGGTTGAAAGCGGCGGTCTCGAAAACCGTTATG
>CAIKZJ010000031.1 GCA_903831845.1 uncultured Ignavibacteriota bacterium | reverse complement strand
GCTTCGTATTTTGTCCTGTAAGCCATCTCGGACGGGAATCCGAAAAATCCGAGATAAGTATATTTCCAGTTCGCGCCTGAATTTGTCGTTGAAACCACGCTCGGTCCGTATTCGAAATCCCCGGTCATGCAGATTATGCGCATCGAATCCAGGAAATAGACGCTCCATGCGGGTTCCGCCGCTATCAGAGTCGGTATCCAGCGTATGCCCCTGTTTGTCGTTCTCCACACAATGCCGGCGAAATCCATCTGCCCGCCGCACGCATATCCGAAATCGTTGCTGTAGAAAGTGAAATTGTTTACGGGAAACTGTGATACCATTATTGAGTCTATTTGAACGTCGAGCCATGTCGCGCCCGCGTCTGTAGTTCTCATTATGTTTCTGAAATTCCCGCCCATGAATCCGTGAAGGGAGTCCTGAAAATAAACAGTCTTAATGTAAACGTTTTCCGAAACGAATCTCGATGTGTCCCAGTTAATCCCTCCGTCAACCGTGCGCAATACCCACGTCCCGTAAGGGGGCTGGGGGTTGTATATGTTCCAGGAAAGCGCCCAGCCGAGGCGTTTGTTCAGGAAAAATATTTCGTGTATGGGCTGAAGCATTTTCGAGTTCTGTCTCGACCAGTTTAGCCCGCCGTTTGTCGTTCTCATTATAAGACCCGAATCGCCGCATACCCAGCCGTAACTGCTGTCGAGGAAAAATCCTCTTTTTAAGTCAAGTGATACAGGGCTGTTCATCGAAAGCCAGTATTGCTGGGCAAAAGCTCCCGTCGATATCAGCAGAAATAATACGAATAATATATATTTGTGAAGCCTTCTCATTATAGCCTGTTTAAAGTAAAATATAAATAACAATAAATTTAATCAATCGATAATATCATGGAAGATTGAACCGTTTTCTCAAAAACCATTCCGTCGAAAGAAGCAGTATTATCAGAATAAGCATATAAACGTTTTCCCTTAGCAGGAATTTATTTGCGATTGTTTCGTTTCTGTCCGGCAATTCCTTCTTAGGAAATTTCGGCTCTTTGTATTCTTTAATATCTGTTCCTCCGGTATTTAAAGCTAAATTTTTCAGGACGGATGGGTTCGGTCTTGTAATGATGTACTCATCGCGGTTGTTTCCGCATGAAAATCTTATCGCGTCCTCCGCGAGTATCTGCCTGTCTGCGAAAAGCAGGCCGTTTGCCGTATAGTCGTTCGCGCTGTCCGGAGTAAATACGTACCTGAACGACGAAGCGTCGTTCCTGTCCATTTCCTGTTCACGCGAAAAGTTTTTACCCGAAATTTTCAGCAGAGCTGTCGTTCCGCCTTTGGTGTCCGTTCCGTCAATCGCGGTTATCGAAACAGGCTCCGAAAGAGCGTAACAGTCTTTATCAGTATATAAATAAAATTTATTTCTCCTGTTCCCGTCCATTACGAGGTTGAACAGCACCGCAGTAAGGTCTTTAAGCAGATTTTCCGAATCTCTCGAGCTGTTAAGCGTCCATTTATAAACGCCGAAGCCGAGGAACGCCGCGGATTTGAAATTACCGCTGTTGTAAAGCAGAATCGCGGGTTCGTTTTCAACGGACGTTACGCCGAGCACGCTTGAACCCGGTCTCGGAAGAAACGCCCCCCGCGAAAAATACGCAGGCGGCAATTTGCTGATTTTCCTTATCGGCTCGGGTTCTTCCGGGGCGCTGAAAGGAAGCATACCGCAAGGACTCGCGTATGAATTGCCTGACCCGCCCGCAACGGAAAAAGGAAGCAGCTTCTCAAATACTTTAAGGTTCTCGTAACCTGTATTGGATGTATTGAAAAATACAACAGGAATATTGTTCGCGTCAGCGTCTGCGGCTATTTTGCCGGCTGTGTTCCTGTCGGTATTCGCGAGGGGATATCCGAAAAGGAACAGCGCGTCGTATCCTTTAAGCGGAGGCGCGCCGCCCTCGTAGAATGTATCCGGCGATTTGCCCGTGAGGAAATCGGCGTTTATGTTCCCGAACCCCGATACCGCCTGCCTGAAAGCGGCGAAATCCGCGCCCGGACTGCCTGCGATTACCAGAATCCTGAACCTGTTGTCCGTAAACTTAATGTAAAAATCCCTGTCGTTGTTTAGCGCGGTTATTTCGTTTGCAAGCGTGTCGATTCGAATCGAGAACTTTTTTATTCCCGGAATGCCGGAAGCAAACCTGAACTCCGCGCTGTACTCGCTTTCAGAATTGTTCACGAGTATATTCTTTGTCTGCTTTAATATACCTTCTTCGTACAGATTTATGTTTATGTTCCCCGAATAACCGTAAGAGTGCACGAGCGCCCTCACTGTCGCCGTGCTTCCCGCGGGCGCGTTCCTGTTGTAGAAAAGGTTTCTTATAAGAACGTCTTTTTTCTGAACAGTATCGCCGACAATGTAATAATAAACGGGCGCATTTAATTTTTTCGCGCTCGCCGTGAGATTTTCTTTTTCCGTGATTATTCCGTCGGAAATGACTGTTACCGAGTTTATTCCTGTATTGCTGCTTATGCGAGACAATTCCTCGAACGCTGCGGCGAGGTCTGTTGAGTACGTTCTGTATTCTGAGCCGGTAAAAAGTTCTTTGCCGCCTGTGATTTCGTTAAGAAGGCCGCTTCCGAATGCGTAAACCCTGTAGTTCGAAGAAAGCTTCCGCATATCGTCAAGCGCAGAAGAAAGTTTTTCGTATCTTTTTTCGATGTTGAGGCTTAGGCTGTTGTCGACCAGTATTATGTCGGTGGGTTGTCTGACTGAATCGCTTCTTGTTAAAAAAAACGGATTCAGCAACAGGGATAAAATTAAAAAAAGCGACGCTGTTCTTAAAATCAACAGCGCCGCTTTTTTAAAATCTTTGACTTCAGTATTTCTGTAAAACAGATAAGAAACTGAAAACGAAACGAGAAGTAATAATATCAGTAACAGATAGCCGTATAATCCCGCATGAAAGATATCCATTCATCAGAATTTTACGTCTACATAAACCGATTTTTTCAGTTCTTCAATCCATTCGTCGTACGCCTTGTTCTCCTTGTACGTCTGCGCGAATTTTCTTATCCTTTCGAAATCTGTGTCGAGCGAGACCTTATGCGGTTCGTTCTTTCCCTTGAGCATTATAAGCTCGTATCCGTAGTTCTTGTCGTTGCCCGATTTCACGGGATTCGTTATTCCGCCTATAGGCAGATCCTTAAGCGCTTCAATGTAAGCGCTGTCGAGCTTTTCTATCGCTATCGAGCCGAGATATCCGCCTTTAACCGCCGATTCAGGGTCCTGCGAATATTTCTTCGCCGCGTCCTCAAATGTTAACCTGCTAGAAGTTATGCTGTCCTTTATGGCTTTGAGTTTGTTTATCGTTTCGAAATCGGACGATTCGAGCTTCTGGAAAGCCACGAGTATGTGCTGACCGCGGTACTGCTCGCCCTTTTTCTCGATAAGCTTAATTATATGATAACCGTATTCCGTTTCAACAACGTTTGAAACTTCGCCGATATTAAGAGTGAAGAGCGCCTCTTCGAATTCCTTTACGAAAATTCCTTTCTTCGCGAATCCGAGGTCGCCGCCGTTTACAGCCGAACCCTTATCGTCGGAATTCCTTTTCGCGAGTTCGGAGAAATCTATTCCCGATTTCACGCTGTCCAGAATTTTCAGCGCCTTGTCCTTTGCAGCCTGCTTTTCTTCCGCAGTAAGATTTCTCGTCAGGTAAATGTGGCTTAATTCGTATTCCTGCGATACGGGGGGAATGCTGTCCTTAAACGACTGATAAAATTCCCTTACTTCCTTATCGGTAACTTTTAACGGGTTGCCGAATTTCTTTCTTCTCAGCTTGTCGGTTTTCAGTTTTTTTATCAGGTCGTCTTTCAGCATCAGTTTGATTTTTACGAGAGGCATCCCGTAAATTTCCTGAATGCGGTCTTCGGAGCCGACCTGGTCAACTATTGACTTTATCCTGTAATCGAGCTCCTTGTTGACTTCCTCGTCCCTGACGGTGATGCTGTCCTGTTCCGCTTTAGCGAGAATGATTTTTTCGGTAAGAAGCTGCTGGAAAATCTGCTGTGCTACGACCGGGTTAATCGATGTAAGCTGGTTCTGTCTCGCATAAAGCTGAATCTGGTACTGAAGGTCCGATTCGAGTATTATTTCGTTACCGACGATTGCGAGTATCCTGTCGCCCTCGTTCTGACCGTATGATAAACCTGCTGCCGCGAGAAATATCAGCGGCAGCAGTGATATTATTAAAATTATTCTTTTCAATTATATTAGTCTTTAAATGCTTTGCTTAATTCGTCAGCGTTAACCTTTACCTGGTATTTCTGTTTCAGCGTTTCTATGTAAGCTTTTTCGGTTTCGCCGAATTTCTCCGACCTTAATATGTTCGTGATTTCCGACTTGGCTTCTTCTATCGGCCTGTACTTGTCGACGTTGTTTTCCTTGTACGTGTACTGCGGCAGATGCGAATCATAGTATTTCTTTATGTCTTCGTCGGTGATTTTAATCTTGCTCGATATCTGTTCAAGGTCTATCTTCTCGCGGAGAAGTCCTGCAACGTATTCCTTCATAAGGTCGAGATAATCTTCTTCCTTGTCGATTTTTTCCTTTGTGGCTATCTGCGTGAGAATCGGGTTCTTAGCTGTTTCTTCGATAATCTTTTCGAAAGTCAGCCTGTTTGCCGGGAACGTGTACTGGTCTTTTGAGACGTTGAGGTACTGTACAACGTCGTTAAGCGTAACGAAACCGCCGTTGTATGAAGCGAGCTTTACGCCCTTGTCTGTTTCAGTGAAAATGCTGTCGAACTTGATTGCGCCTATGTTCTGAACCGAGTCAATCTTCGAGAAAAGAAGAGCGAAGCCTTCTTTTTCGGGTTTAAGGTTGACGTCCTTTATGCACTGGGCAACGAACTTGTCGTATTCCGCCTTGAACATCGGACTCCTCTTGAAATCGTTCTTGAGAGTCTCTTTGTACTTGTCGAAAGAAGGATAGGGCTTTATTTCCGTTACCTTGATAATGTGATATCCGTAAGGCGTTTTCACAGGCGAAGAGAATTCACCGGCTTTAAGCGTGAACGCCGCGCTGTCAAAAGGCTGAACCATTCTTCTTCTGTCGAAGAAACCGAGGTCGCCGCCCTTGCCAGACGTGCCGGGATCCTGCGAATATTCGGAAGCGAGCTTGCCGAAGTCTTCGCCGTTTTTAAGCTTGTTGTAAACTTCGTTTATCTTAGTAAGCGATGCAGTGGAATCGATGACTCTTCCGAGCGAATCCTTGATATCCTGTATAAGAATGTGCGATGCCCTGATGCCGTCGCTTCTTTTTCTCTTGTCTGTGAGTTTAACGATATGAAGTCCGAACATTGTTCTTACGGGCTTCTTCGTGAAATCGCCTACGTTGAGCTTATAGACCGCATCTTCAAATTCCGTGACGGTCATACCGCCTGTGAAGTAATAAAGGTCGCCGCCGTTCTGCTTAGCCGACGGGTCGTCGGATAATTCAGCCGCAACGGTCGCGAAATTCATTCCGTCCTTGAGCTGATTTATAACCTTCTGGGCTTTTTCGTACGCCTTGATTGAATCTTCGGGCGTGGCAGTCTGCGGAAGGTTGATTAAAATATGCGACGCTCTGACTTCATATTTCTTCTTTTCATAGAGGTCTTTTATCATCGGGTCCACGACCTTTTTATCCACAAGGAACGCGGAAATGTAGTTTTTCTTGTAATTTTCTATGTCTGCCTTGATTTCGGGAGAATCCATGTAACCCTTTTCCGTGGCATCGAGCACTTTAAGTCTCAACTTAATCATCAGGTCGAGAAAATCTTTCCTCTGTTCGAGCGTAGTGTTTTTTGCCGAATCCTGGTTGTTCCCGATTGACTTCAGGAACTGATTTTCGAATTCGTACATGAGTATTTTTTCAGGTCCCACCTCGGCAACAACAGTTTTGTTCTTCTTGTTGCATCCGTATACGACGAACATGGTGGAAATAATTGTAAAAACGAGTAAAAGGAATAATGTTTTCTGCCTTTTCATTTTGCGCTTTAATTTATAATAAACGATAATTTTACTTATTTTGGCATAGAATTACAAGTCAATGTAAAGACGTATCTTTTCATTTTTTATTGATATTTTTATGAATAATTTGAGAAAAATCAGTATATGAAAATTTGTTTTATAACAAGCGAATGCGTTCCTTTTGTGAAGACAGGCGGTCTTGCCGATGTCAGCGGGTCGCTGCCCGTTGCTTTGTCGGGTTCAGGCGCCGAAGTTAAGGTTTTTTTGCCGTTGTACGACACGATTGACATTAAGATATACGGGATTGAATATGCCGGGCTGCCTCCTTTTTCAATAAATATTGGCGGCGAAACGAAAGAGTTCGAGCTTTTTTCGCGCAGGTTGAACGGAGTGGAGTATAATTTTATTGACTGCCCGCATTATTTCGGAAGGGGAAAGGTGTATACGTCCGACGCTGACGAGAATGAAAGGTTCATTCTTTTCCAGCACGCGGTTCTGAAAGTTTTGCAGTATCAAAAATGGCAGCCTGATATTTTTCACTGCAACGACTGGCAGGCTTCATACATTCCCGCATTGCTGAAACTTCAGTATTCATGGGACAAGCTTTTCGAAAAATCGAAGACGGTTCTTTCAATACATAACATCGGCTATCAGGGAATTTTTGAACCTGATACGGTGACTAAGGCCGGGTTCGGCGAGAGCAGTTTCGTGCTGGGCGGTCCGTTCGAGTTCAACGGCAACGCGAATATGCTTAAGACGGGTATTTATTACGCTGACGCGGTTTCGACCGTCAGTCCGACATATGCGGAGGAAATCACTACTCCTGAATTCGGCGCGGGGCTTGACGGAGTGCTGAAGGCAAGGAAAGGAAATATAAAAGGCATTCTGAACGGAATAGACGTTGCGGAATGGAATCCCGCGGCGGATGAACTTATTCCGTTTAATTATAATCCGGATGATGTTTCGGGAAAGATGAAGAATAAGGCTGAACTGCTGAAGGCGGCGGGTTTCGCGGGCGGAGGTGATGTTCCTTTGTACGGAATCGTTTCGCGTCTTGCATGGCAGAAGGGGATTGAACTTGTTCTGGAATTCTTCGAAAAAAATATCGAAAAGAATTTAAGGCTGGTTGTTCTCGGCTCGGGAGAGGAGAAGTACGAAACGCAGTTGAAGAAACTTGCTTCGGAGCATCCGGAAAAGATAAAAGTCTTCTTGGAGTACAACAATAAACTCGCGCATCTGATAACGGCGGGCGCGGATTTCTTCCTTATGCCGTCGCGGTACGAGCCGTGCGGGCTGAACCAGATGTACAGCCTTAATTACGGGACAGTGCCCGTGGTGCGGAAGGTCGGCGGGCTTGCGGATACTGTCACCGATATTTCGGATAAGGAAAACGGCAACGGGATAAACTTCGCGGGATTCGTTTACGATGAGTTCGAAGAGGCGGTTTTGCGTTCGCTGGAACTTTTCAAGGATAAAGCGTTTATGTCTTCGGTTATGAAGCGCGGAATGGAGAGGGATTTCAGCTGGAAGAAATCGGGGGGAGAGTATATCCGGCTTTATGAAGAGATTTTGAAGAGTTGAAAGCGTAAAATCTTTTGTGGTGTCAGGGCTTGTCCCGAGAACTCGGGATGTTACCACCTGACACACAGGCCGAAGGCCTGTCATAAGAATCATAGCCGGCTTCGCCGGCGTGGCGGGTGGTAACACCCGACACCACACGAGAGCAATTTTAAATTTTAAATTGAAAATTTAAAATTCTTAAGAGCATGGATCCCGGCCTTCGCCGGGATGACAAAGAAGGGGTTTCCGTTCTCCCATTTCCCATATCCTGTTTTACGACAGTTCAAAGACATCTCCACGCGCCGGTATTTCGATATTCTTAAATCCGTTGGCGTCGAGTATCATCTTCAGGTTTTCCTGCTGGGGCGATTCCCCGTGCACCAGGAAGAGTTTCTTTATTCTGCCCTTGTCGAACTGTTTGAGATATTCGAGCGTCTCGCCGCTGTCGGCGTGCGCCGAGAAGGAGTTCAGGATTTTTATCTTCGCTTTCACCGTATGCTCCTCGCCGAACACTTTTATTTTATAGCCGGGTTTGTCCGACGCCTTTACGAGCTGCCTGCCGAGAGTGTTTTCCGCCATGTATCCGATTATCATAACCGTGTTTTTCGCATTGCCGATGTTGTTGGCAAGGTGATGGAGTATGCGTCCGGCTTCGCACATTCCCGAAGCGGAGATTATCATGCAGGGCTGTTTTGTCGAATTAAGTTTTTTCGAATCGGCAACTTCCTTTATGTACTTCACGTTATCCAGACCGAAGACGTTAACGCCCGAGGCGATGAGTTTGTACGTTTCCTCGTCGAAACATTCTGGATGCATCTTGAAAATCGCAGTTGCGTTCACGGAGAGCGGACTGTCGACATAAACCTGAAACTTCGGAAGTTTGCCGGAAGCGTTAAGTTTGGATATTTCGTAAATCAGTTCCTGCGTTCTTCCAACGCTGAAAGAAGGAACGATAATCTTTCCTTTCAGTTTAAGCGCTTCGTTGATTGTTTCGAGAAGGCCTTCCTCGATTTTATCGGCGGGTTCGTGGTACAATCCGCCGTAGGTGGATTCGCAAAGCAGGTAATCGACGTCGCCCATGAACTGCGGGTCCTTGAGAATAGGCAGGTTCTTCCTGCCGAGGTCGCCCGTAAAACCGAGCCTGAAAGGCTTTCCGCCGTTCTTTACTTCGATGACTATCTGCGCCGAGCCGAGAATATGTCCGGCATCAAAGAATGTAACTTTAAGTTCGTCTCCGAATCCGTCGATAAGAAATTCCTTGTTGTAAGAAACCGTTTTGAACATAGTAAGAACGTTCTTCGCATCGTCGACCGTGTACAGCGCCTTGAAAGGCGGCTGGTTTTTCTTCGCGCGTCTTTTGTTCACGAACTCAATATCCTTTTCCTGAACGTAAGCGCTGTCGATAAGCATCAATGAGCAGAGGTCGCGCGTAGCGGGAGTAGTATAAATCGAACCCTTGAAACCCCTGGCGACGAGCATCGGCAGGTTTCCGGCGTGGTCTATATGAGCGTGAGATAGTATGACGCTGTGTATTTCGGCCGGGTCGAACATGAAATTCTTGTTCATATCGTACGCTTCTTCGCGCTTGCCCTGATACAGGCCGCAGTCGAGAAGTATTTTCTTTCCGTTTATTTCCAGCAGATGCTGTGAGCCGGTCACGGTTTTAGCGGCTCCGCAGAATTTTATTTTCATTGTAATATCTCCGATATTATTTCCTTGTTAAGTTTATGGCGCGTGACGTACGGGTTGTTTTTTATAAAGAACCTGTACGGAAAGTGTGCGCCTTTTTCGATTCCTATTCTTTTGCTTACTGCTATTATGTATTTATCATTCGTTTTATGGTCAGCGATAAAAATTTCATCCGACTGCAGGTCCGCGCAGTTAAGATTTCTGTCTATCCCGAATGACAGGCAGAGTTTCGCCGGCCCGTTCGTAAGATCGTGTTCGGTTTTTATATTCGGTCTTAGTGTTTTCATTATTTCGATTCCGCTGACCGGTTCCACGGCTCTTATCAGAACTGCCGCGCCGACTCCTTTCTTTTCCGTTACGACGTTGAAGCAATAATAGTTGCCGTAGATGAAATAGACGTATGCGATGCCGCCTTTTTCGTAAAGTGTCTGATTGCGGGGAGTGACTCTTCCGTACGCGTGGCAGGCGGGGTCGGAATCGCCGAGGTATGCTTCCGTTTCCACGATTCTGCCGCAAAGAAACGATTTTCCGTGTTTTTTTACAAGAATTTTACCCAGAAGAGCTTTCGAGACAGTAATCGTATCCTGAAGGTAGAAGCCCGCCGGGAGTTTGTATTTTTGAATGTCTTTCAGCATGTCAGTGAATAAATATTAAATTTTTGGAACGTTAATAGATAGTCAAAACAAAATTTAATTGAGCACACGGATTTTAATTTTAAAGTAAACGAATATTTATTATTTTTAAGAATAATCATTAAACTAAAAGCTTATGAAAAACTATTTCTCCAGATTTCATATTCCTGCGGTCGCTTTAGTTATCATATCAATTGCATTTTCAGTATTAGGTTTCAGCGGCAGGGGGAATTATATAGTTTCCGGAAACGTGATAAAGCGCGGTAACGGAGATATGTACCAGACAGGTACGATTAACATAAAATTCAAAAACCAGGTCAGCGGTTTTTCAATGGTATCGACCGGGGTTCAGAACGTTGATAAAATAATGAACGAATACGGAGTCAAATCCGTATGGCAGATGAATCCGTTAAAAACGGACGTGAAGAAAAGAATGATCGGAGACGAGGAACTCGCGAAGGTATTTGAAATCAAGTATAACACGATGGACGACCCGCGCGACGTGGCTAACAGGCTTCTGAACGCCAACAGAGACGCGCTTGATTGGGCAGAACCAAGTTTTGTTTACGAGCCCGATTTCATTCCGAACGATCCGCAGATAGCGGGACAGTACCACATTCAGCGAATTAACTCATACCAGGCCTGGGATATAATAAAGGGTGACACGAATGTAGTAATCGGTATAGTCGACAGCGGCACGGACTACGACCACCCCGATCTGCAGGCGAACATAAGGATAAAATGGAACGAGCCTATTAACGGAATCGACGACGACGCGAACGGATATATTGACGACTGGAAAGGATGGGACTTCTGGGGCAATGATAACAGCGTGCAGATACAGCCCAGCGGCAACACGCACGGCTCGCACGTTTCGGGCTGCGCTTCTCAGGTGACGAATAACGGCGTCCACGGCGCGGGCATAGGTTACAAGACAAAAATAATGGTTACGAAGCATACGGACGACACGAATCCCGAATCGCTTCTTTATTATACAGACAACGGATTAATTTATTGCTATCAGAACGGCGCGAAAGTAATAAACTGCAGTTACGGCAGCTCTTCATACAGTTCTTACACGCAGATGGTCGTAAACAACGCCTGGGCTAACGGCGTGGTTATCTGCGCTTCGGCAGGCAACGGCGACGCGAACGGCATCGGACAGAACTGGGCAAGGTACCCGGCTTCTTACGACAACGTGGTTTCCGTCGCGGCGACAGGTTCAACCGACGTGAAGACGACATTCTCGAATTTCCATTCGACTGTCGACGTGTGCGCACCTGGTTCGGGAATTTTAAGCACGTATTATGACAACACCTATGCTTCTTTAGACGGAACATCCATGTCTTCGCCTATAACGGCCGGCACGGTAGCTTTGATCTGGGCGAAGTATCCGACCTGGACCCCGCAGCAGGTTGTCGACAGGCTGAAACTCGGAGTCGACAGTATTTACAACGTCAACCCGACATACGTCGGATTGTTAGGAACGGGAAGAGTAAACGCTTTCAAGTGTCTATCAGACGTTCCGATTGTCAGAGTGACGAGCTTCCAGCATAACGATTCGTTATACGGCAACAACGACAAGGTTTACGACGTGAACGAAGTTATCCCGATTGCGTTAGCGCTTAAGAATACGCACTTCGCGGGAACGAACGCTTCAATAAGGCTTACAACGACGAGTCCTTACGTGCAGATAGTTCAGGATTCAGTTTATATCGGAAGCATTCCGGCTTACGGAACTTTCTCAACAACTTTCGCTAACACCTTCAAGGTGAAAGCTCTCGCTAACTGCCCGTTTGACGCAAGCGTGACATTCAAGGTCTCGAATTCGGCGACATGCTACAGCGACGACGCGGGTAATACATTCAGCATTACATTCAGGGCGGGTTACGCGGTCCATTCCGTGAACAACATGAAACTCTGCCTAACAAAGGACGGCAACGTCGGTAAGAAAGCGCAGGCATACGGAACAGGACTCATGCTCGGCACCGGAACTACGAACAATATATACGAAGGCGGACTGATGATAGGCCTGAACAACACAAAGGTTTCGGACTGCGTGAGAAGAGGCACAGCGCCGGCTAACGTATCCGACACGGATTTCGTAGGAATGACGGCTTACACTCTCATGACGCCCGGAACGTCTTCGGCGCAGGACGGTTACGGAAAATTCAACGATGACGGCGCGGGTACGAACAAGATAGGCGTTGAAGTGCAGTCGTACTCATACGCTTTCACTACAGCGGCCGATATGGATTATATACTTTTAAAGTAT